>JADZGC010000001.1 GCA_020854115.1 bacterium
AGCGTGGGCAGCTCTGCACCATGTTGTCGTTCGACATGTGGGGCCAACAACCACAGCCTTGCAGAACAACGCACCAGACCCAGAGCTTGCTTCATTGAAGGGTGAGGGAGAACTGAGAGTAAACATTTTGCTCTTGGGGGTAGGTGATGCGAATCATGCTGGAGCCGGGCTTTCCGATACGATGATGGTCGCAAGTATAGATACTAAGGCTAAGACTGTAGCCATGCTGGGTATCCCACGTGATCTGTATGTGCCAATTCCTGGGTATGGGTACGATAAAATCAATGCCGCACACGCCTATGGTGGCCCAGAACTATCGAAGAAGGTAGTTGGCACGGTGCTGGACGTACCAATTCATTATTATGCCCGCCTAGACTTCACGGGCTTCAAAAAAATTGTCGATACTATGGGTGGCGTCACGATTGATGTACCCAATGATTTGTATGATAGTGAATATCCGTGTGATCGAGATCCGCGCTATGTCTGCGGGTTTTCGGTCAGAGCTGGCGTACAAACCATGAACGGCGCCACAGCACTGAGGTACGTGCGCTGCCGCAAAGGTAACTGCGGCGATGACTTCGGGCGTTCTATGCGCCAAGAACAGGTGCTGGTTGCATTGCGCGAGCGGGCGTTAGCGGCGTCGACGCTTACGAACCCAATGAAGCTGGCAGCGATGATTGATACGCTAGGTGCACATACGCAGACTGACCTGCAGACTGAGGAGCTGCAGAATCTGGCTACCATCCTACATGATGTGAAGTCGGATGATATTGTGACAAAAGTCATAGATATTGATACAACACAACTTGTACACACTGCGAATATCGGTGGCGCTAGTGTTGTGGTGCCAAAGCTAGGATCAGGTAAATTTGCTGACATTCAGGCATTTGCACACAAGTTGTTTGCAGATCACTACATAGTTCAGGAACAGGCTCGAGTGATTGTGCGAGATGCTTCAGGCCGGGGGAGTGGCGAGACAGTCCGGACATTACTTGAAAGCTATAATTACGCGGTCAAGCAGGTGCAAGTCGTGCCTGCGCAGTCTGAGCTGGCAGTGCGTTTGCTTGATGCGTCAAACGGAGCCAAGCCATTTACGCGTAAATATCTCGAAAATCGCTTCCTAATATCCGCCGTACCCGATAGCGCGACGAGTGCGGATGCTGATATCATAGTAGAAATCGGGGGGTCCTATGGGACGACGAATCAAACGAGTCGGTAAGAATCGTACCGCTCGACATAAACCAAGACTAATACTCGCTCAGCGCACATTGATTGCGCATATTTTTTTACTGGCGCTGGCTTTGGCTTTTGGGCTGCTGCGGCAAGCATGGCCGGTGGCTATCCTCATGTCGTCGCTAGTCACACTTTGGACTGTACGCCGCTTACTCTTACACAGGACACTCCTCGTTATCTTGACTCGTGCTCTGGAGCCACTTCTGATTGTTGGTATTGCGATCGCGTATGTTGTGCTACTTGAGGATATCTTTCAGACCAGTCTAGCTGTACGATCCGTAGTCTTGGCGATTGCGATGATCTGGCAAGTACGTTTTTTGCTTGTGCAGTTTGACCCGAATCGCAGTGTCGACCAAAGCCTTCACAGTTTGTTCTCAGTCGTGTTCGTGCATACTATAGCAGGATTGTGGCTCATCCAAGTACCTGAATTGCTTTGGCTGGTAATGTTGCTTGTTTGGGTGGCTCAGTATGTACTGGCGCACTTCTGGCTTGAGCGATTGGGATTTCACAATTCATTCGTTGCCTCGATCTGGGCACTTGTGTCGGTTGAATTAGTATGGGTCTCTAGCTTTGCTATCACGGTATATAATCCAGTACAGCCTTGGGGAGTTCTGCTGACTCGATCGAGCTTGATGATCCTGGTCTTGGCATATGCTTGGGGGTTCATGTTGCAACTGCATAGCCGCCGCAGGCTCTCAAAAGCTCTGGTGCTTGAGTATGGTATGATGTGCACAATCGCACTCATCGCGCTACTTGTGATGCCAATATAGTGATAAATTAATCGAAACCCTTGGAGGGAGTGATAGATGGAATCCAAAGACATGCAGCCTGTGCTGCCAGTGAAGTCGAAGCCGGTGCGCAAACCGAAATCAACCAAGCCATCATTAGTAATGATGGCACTGATCTCATTTCTGTCAGGTGTACTGGGAGCTGGTTTGTATGGGTATGCCACGAAGTCAACACCAGTAGCAAATCTCGTAGCTCAAAATAAGCAAGTTACCCTCCAAGAAAACTCGGCAACAATAGACTTGGTTAAAAAGGTGAGCCCGAGTGTCGTCAGTATTACGACCAGCAGTGCGGTGCGCAGTATCTTTGGTCTCAACCAGTCTCAACAGGGTGCTGGCACGGGAATTATCGTTACCAGTGACGGCTTGATACTTACCAACAAGCATGTCGTCGAGGGAGCGAGTTCATTTACAGTCACGACTACTGATGGCAGGCAATACACGGGCAAGCTCATTGCAACCGATCCTGCTAACGACGTGGCGTTTTTGCGCGTTGAAGCAAGTGGGCTGCAGGCAGCTGAGCTGGGTGATAGCGACAAGGTAGAGGTCGGACAGCGTGTGGTTGCGATCGGTAACGCTCTGGGTCAGTTTGCAAACACCGTTACTACCGGTGTCATATCTGGCAAAAGTCGGCCGATCGAAGCATCTGATGGTTCTGGTGGTATGGAGCAGCTGACGAATCTCTTCCAGACTGATGCAGCAATTAACCCAGGCAACTCTGGTGGTCCGTTACTGAATATCGAAGGACAGGTGATCGGTATCAATACGGCGATCGCTGGTCAGAATGCACAGAATATCGGGTTTGCGATTCCGATTAATGAAGTTAAAACCACACTTGACACTGTTAAGACGACCGGCAAGATCGAGCGCCCATATCTTGGTGTGCGCTATGTGATGCTCACACAGGCTTTTGCAGAGCGAAACAATCTCCCGGTTAAGGAAGGCGCACTGCTGCGTGGCGATGACCAAACTCTTGCGGTTGTGTCGGGTAGCCCGGCGCAAAAGGCTGGTTTGCGCGAGGGTGACATTATTACCAAGATTGGCGATAAGGACGTCAACACAAAGACCCCGCTATCCAATGTGGTGGTGCAATTTAAGGTTGGGCAGACGGTGGATGTAAAGTACTACCGGGATGGTAATGAGCAGACAGCGAAAGTGACTTTTGAGGTTAGTCCGGCGAATTAGTCTTAGTCGCCCGTTGTAGGCCGAGGATGAAATAATCCTGGAAGATAGGCTTCATGTCGACCGTCTGGGCGAGTGTTATGAGGGCTGGTTGTTGCCAGGGATCAGACTCGATCCAGAGCTGAGTCTGATCGTGTGCATGGCCGGGGAGTTGATCGAAAAACTTCCGGTATAGATCGAGGCCGTCATCGGCGCCACCAAAAAGTGCGACATCAGGCTCAGCTTGGACTTCGGGTAGCAGGTCCATCGAGCGCGTGACATACGGGAGATTTGCAACGATGATGTCGAATACATCCTCGACAGATTCTAAGAGATCTGATTCTATAAAGGTAATCTCATAATTCTTACCTAGTAGTCGTTGGGCGTTTTCTCGTGCGAGCTCGAGCGCATCCTTCGATATTTCGCTGGCAGTTACGATGATGTCTGGTCGATGATATTTTAAGGCTATAGCCATTGCTCCCGAACCGGTGCCGACATCGAGGGTGCGAGCGGCGCGTGGGGCTCGCTTGATGACTTGGTCGACAACTGTCTCGGTTTCGACTCGTGGTGTAAGTACACGCGCATCAATTTTGAAATCAAGGCTGGCAAATTCTCGTGTACCTAGCACGTAGCTTAATGGTTGTCGCTGGGCGCGTTTTTGAACAAGCGAAGTAGTCAATCGCAATTGCTCTTGAGTCAATGAATCATATTCGTGCGCAAGCAGCCAAGCTCGATCCTGTTGCAAGACGTGGGCGAGGATGAGCTCAGTGTCGGTTCGTGCGCCTGAGATCTCGGCTTGTGCGAGCACCTCAGTTGCTTGCTGAATTGCTTCTTTAATAGTCATTATTTTTGGCTGTCGAGCGCTCGCTCGATATCGGCTTCTTTGAGGGCTGCGTGATGTTCGTCGATTTCACCATCCATAAAGCGCGTAAGCCCGTGCGTAGTGAAGCCGATACGATGATCGGTGATGCGATCCTGAGGGAAATTGTAGGTCCGGATCTTCTCTGATCGATCCCCTGTACCAATTTGGCTCAAACGAACATCCCCAAGTTCTTGACGGCGCTTTTCTTCTTCGAGGGCAAGCAAGCGTGAGCGAAGGACAGCTAGGGCTTTGGCACGGTTTTTGATCTGACTTTTTTCATCCTGACAGGTCACCACAATGCCAGTTGGGAGGTGGGTCAGGCGTACGGCTGAGTCGGTTGTGTTGACGCTCTGGCCGCCATTCCCACTCGAACGATAGACGTCGACGCGAATCTCGTTGTCGGCGATCTCGATCTCGGTCTCCTCAGCTTCCGGAAGTACTGCGACGGTGACGGTCGAGGTGTGGATGCGACCCTGAGACTCGGTAGCTGGCACGCGCTGGACACGATGTACACCAGATTCGTACTTGAATTTTCCATAGGCATTCGGTCCGCTGGCTTCAAAGATGACTTCTTTGTATCCACCGACTTCATTTGGGCTATCTGAGAGCATGGTGAGCTTAAGGCCGTGAGTTTCGGCAAAACGAGCGTACAGGCGAGCTAACTCTCCGGCGAAGAGCGAACTCTCATCACCGCCAGCTCCGGCGCGGATTTCAATAATGGCGGTCTTAGCGTCGTGTGGGTCGGTTGGTACAAGTGCGAGTCTAACCTTATTCTGTAATTCCACGAGTCGCGCCTCCAACTCAAGGATTTCTTCCTTGGCGAGTGTCCCCATCTCGGCGTCGCCGATGAGGCCACGGGCTTCTTCGAGCTCTAGTTCGGTTTTTTGGACAGCTTCAAACAACGAGAGTTTATCAGTGAGCTCACGTTGTTCATTCACCAAGGCCCCGGCTCGGGAGCTGGCATATATCTCTGGCTTGGCGAGCTCGATTGCGAGTTCGTCTAGGCGGGCTTTGGTCTTGTCGATAACGGCTTGGTCTATCATAGTCTTACCCTTGATTGTATCAGGTTATACGCGAAACGACGCCCATGATGTGGCGTCGCATGCATGTTATCTAGTAGTTATTTATCAGTTTGTGGAGCTTCGGCTGGAGCGTCAACAGTTTCGGCCTTGAGCTCTTTTTTGATATCGGCAAGTGTAGCCTTGGTCTTGGCAGCCTTCTCAGTCTTAGCTTTCTTCGGGGCAGTAGTCTTCTGGATGCTAGCTGACTTCTTACGCAGTGCCTCAAAGCGATCGACACGACCTGCGGTGTCGACGAGCTTCTGCTTACCGGTATAAAATGGGTGACAATTTGAGCAGATTTCGACCGTGATTTCTGGCACGGTAGAGTGGCTCATAAAAGTTGTCTCACAACCGAGGCAGGTTACCTTGGTCTCAACCCAATCTGGATGGATATTGGCTTTCATAACCCGACCATGATACCAGATAGTGACAAGTCGGTCAACGGTAGTGTATGGTGAGACCATTAATGGGAGTACATCTGATGGATCTGATCATGATTTTAGGTATTATCGCGCTGGTTATTATTATTGCTGGGCTAAAAATAGTGCAGCAATATGAGCGAGGAGTTGTCTTTCGTCTCGGGCGTGTGGTAGGTGAGAAGGAGCCAGGTCTCAGGATCATAATCCCGCTTATCGATCAGCTACGAAAAGTCCGCTTGCAGACGATCACTATGCCGATTGTGAGTCAAAAGATTATCACTCGAGACAATGTGTCGATTGATGTGGCCGCGGTTGCGTACTACAAAGTCGTCGATGCCACTAAGGCTTTGGTGGCGATTGCTGACGTAGCGAGTGCAGTCAATCAGATCGCCCAGACGAGCGTGCGCAATATCGCCGGTCAATTTGTGCTCGATGAAATCCTTTCGCAGACTACGAAAATTAATGAACAGATTAAGGCAGTGATCGATCGACAGACCGAAGAATGGGGCGTGCAGGTGAGTATCGTGGAGATCAAGGACATCCAGCTGCCGGAGAGCATGCAAAGGGCGATGGCGAAGGAAGCCGAAGCCGAGCGTGAGAAGCGTGCGAAGGTGATCGCTGCAGAAGGAGAGCTTGCTGCGGTGGATAAATTGAGTCAAGCTGCCGATCAGATCGCGCAGCATCCAGTTGCGTTGCAGCTGCGTAATCTCCAGACCCTCTCGGAGATCGCAGTCGAGAAGAACTCGACCATCATCTTTCCAAATCAGTTTCTGCCGACGACCGATGATATCAATAAATTCTTTGCACTTGAGAATATACGTATAGAGAAGCCGACGAAATAGGCGTTTAAGCTCACTCATAAGCAATTTCTCGATCAAAAGCTCACGCGTACGAGTTGGCACAGGCAGCACGTACTGGATTGCCGTTATGCCGCAATCGATGCCCATGATAGTTATGTGATTGAGAGTATCTTCGAAGATTGCAAGTTTTCGGTGGTAGATTGGTGTCTGAGTCACTTTATGCGAGTTGAGTTTCGTAACTGATCTTTGACGATGTGGATTTCGACGGCTCTGAGTTTAAGTTAGTGAAATTTATCGACTGTGATTGAAGGGAAGTTGATCTGTCGCAGTGTAAATTTGGAGTGAAAGAGATGGATCTAACTGGCACGAAGCTAGGTAAGATCTCCGGGTTCGAGACGCTTAGCGGTCATGAGCTTGAGTACAAGCAAGCGATTGGGTTCTTGCCACAATTCCTCCAGCAATACCATATGAAGATCAAAGAGTCTTAATGTAATAGGTCCCGCGAAGCATATAGCCTCGCGGGACTAATTGAAGGATAAAGAAAAAGGCGTCTAAGCGAGTATGAGCACAGCTTCTTGGGCGTTACCGGTGACGAGTTTGGCGAGCGCTTCCGCATCTCGCTGCCTTACAACAACTGGCCGACAGCCGGTGCGCGGAATGCGATCCCCGCACGATGAACGGGGACGGACCAAGCTGGTGCGTATGACGCCGCTGGACGACAGCATGACACTACGCATAAAGAGGCGCCCATTGACATGATGGAAGGCCAAGACCACAGTGTGCGGCTCTGATGGGTGGGATGGCTGCATGTGTATCGTGCGGACATCTTCTTCTGTCCATGAGTCTGGTGTGAAGTGATATTGCTTCAGGGCTCGTACGGCCCACACAGGGCACTTTGCCCTGATAGCGAGCTGTTCGTCTGTCATATGATTCCACCTTTTGTTCTTGTTTCGGGTATTACTCGATCTTTTGTATCGTGCCTGGCCGTAGGTGTGAGCCTGGCTTGAGTGCGAAAGAATCCCCCTATTAACCCGGGTGAAGGTTCTATTGACACCTCGATTTCTTTCGAAAAGTGCTTATGTATAATTATACGCCTCGCCGTCAAGAGGATGTGTATGGTAGCCATTGAATCACAAAACCCCCAATCTCCGGAGAGAAAGGGGGCTTTGCTTTGAACCAAGTGCTAGTTTGCTGGTCTTATAAAAGACCAAGCTTACGAGCACAAGCTGGCCATGGACTCCAACCACGTCGGGCTTGAGTCTCACGAGCCTTGGCATCCTGAACTTCTGGTGGAGCGAGGTCTGGTCGCGCATAGCCACCATAGTTTGCCCACGTACTCAGGTTGTACTGGTAGGCACCAAAAAAACCGTTACCGGTGTTCTTAGTATAGTCACCACCAGCTTCACAGAATCGCAACTGCGCAAAAGCGTCGTCACCGCCAATAATGACAGGTGTTCGCTTGATAGCAGTAGCAACTCGGATGGCTGCTTTCTTAGCAGCTTCAGCCTTGGCATCAGCTTCCTGCTTCGCCTTGAGGGGTTTCACAACCGCGTCGTCAAACGACGGAACGGTCGAAGCTACCTTCAGGGGGCTGGCAGATTTGGTTGTAAAGGTGAGGGCGTGCGTGCTCGAAGCCGCAGCTTCTGCCACACGGGCAGGGAGCTGGACGGTAACCGGAGTGTGCACGACCTGAGTGGTTACCTGTAGTGTAGCTACGGCGAGAACCGCCATAGCTGTGTGGATAGTACGCATAGAATCGTGAGCGCGAGACTCACTGGTTCATTGCTCCTTTCCACCCTCCGTAGGAGTCACCGTGTGTATCATATCTGTTGCCAGAAAGGGTACGTTTATAGGGACCCTCCCAAGAAAAAAGACCCTATCTGTCACATCTGATCTAGATACGGTCGTCAATTCCTGAGAACGGCGTGTATATTACCCTATATAGGGTGTTTTGTCAAGCCCTTATGCTTATTATTCTTGTGCAACTCTGGATTGACAGATTGTAACAGATAGGATAAGATAGGCGAGCTAAAGTAATTAATCTTTCAGTAGCTCACAAAAAACTTCCTCCCGCTTGGGAAGAGCTACTACGAGAAAAGGAAGCAATATGTCAATAAAAACTACGGCTCCTAAGAAGGTGTCGGCTAAAAAAACTACTGCTCCAAGTGCAAGCGCACTTCAGGAGCTCCTGCAAGCTGGTGTCCACTTTGGTCACAAGACTGAGCGCTGGCATCCAAAAATGGCCCCATTTATTCATTCAGCACGCAATGGGGTACATATTCTTGACCTCATTCAGACGGAAACTCGCCTCAAAGAAGCCGAGAAGATCGTCGAGCAACTTACCGGACAAGGTAAGACTGTACTCTTTGTTGCTACCAAGCGTCAGGCCAAGGCTGTCGTTGAGAAGGCTGCTAAGGACGCCGGTATGCCGTACGTCACCTATCGTTGGCTTGGCGGGATGTTGACCAACTGGGAGACTATCTCGAGTCGTATTCGTCATCTCAAGAAGCTTGAAGCGCAACGCGAGGATGGTAGCTTTGATAAGCTTACCAAGAAAGAGCGCCTCTTGCGCGACGAAGAGACCACGAAGCTCTCCAAGACATTTGGTGGCGTGCGAGATTTGACTCAATTGCCAGATGCATTGTTTATCGTTGATATCCCGCGTGAGACGATCGCGATCAAGGAAGCGAATCACTTGAAGACCCCGGTCATTGCTATGGCTGATACGAATGCTAACCCAGAGGGTGTGCAGTACGTTATTCCTGCGAATGATGATGCAGTGAAGTCAGTTGCATTGATCACTAACCGCATCGCTCAGGCTGCAAGCAAAGGCGCTGCTGCCTATGCCGCCAAGACCAAATCAGATAAAAACGAAGAATCGGAGGGTTAATCACCTATGTCAATCGAAGACATCAAGAAGCTACGCGAAATGACGGGGGCCGGCATGATGCAGGCCAAGGAGGCACTTACGGAAGCCAACGGCGATATCGAGAAAGCTCAAGAAATCCTGCGCGTCAAAGGCATGGCGAAGGCAGATAAGAAGGCTGATCGTGTGGCTGGTGCTGGCATGATCGGAAGCTACGTCCATGGTGGCCGCATTGGCGTACTGGTGGAAGTGAACTGCGAGACTGACTTTGTTGTCAAGACTGAAGACTTCCAGAATCTCGTCGAAGAGCTGGCACTGCATATCGCTGCCATTAGCCCACAATACGTGAGGCGCGATGAAGTACCAGAAGAAGTGATGACAAAAGAAAAAAGTCTCTTTGAAGAAGAAGTCAAAGAGACTGGCAAGCCGGCGGAGCACGTGGGTAAGATCATCGAAGGCAAGATGGACAAGTGGCTTGCAGGCATCTGCTTGCTCGAGCAGCCATTCTATAAGGATGATTCGATGACTGTTGATGAATATGTGAAAAGCGTCATTGGTAAGCTCGGTGAGAACATCGTCGTGCGTCGCTTCACCCGCCTCGAACTCGGTCAATAATCGGCGTACAATAGAAGTATGCAAGAAATCCTCAAGAATACCGAAACACTGATGAAAGCCTCCATCGAGCACTTTGATGGTGAGCTCAAGAACGTCCAGGCAGGTCGCGCTCATCCTGGCTTAGTTGATTCGCTGTCAGTGAACGTCTATGGTCAAGAGATGCAGATTAAGGCTGTTGGGACGGTATCGGCACCAGATCCAAAAACAATCCAGGTTCAAGTCTGGGATGCACAGAATGTCGCTGCAGTTGAGAAGGCAATCCGCGAAAATGAGGCTCTCGGCTTGAGTCCGGCGACTGATGGTACGATGGTGCGAATGCAGATGCCAGCCATGACCGAAGAGCGTCGACAGAGTCTTGTAAAGCTCATCGCCGAAAAGCTCGAAGAGTGCCATATTAGCCTCCGCAATGCCCGTCATGATGGCCTGAAAGACGCAAAGAAGGGCAAGGAAGACGGCAGTATGCCTGAAGACGAGTACTTCAAGACTGAAAAGCAGCTTGATGAGCTGATTCGCAAGTATCAAGCAGATGCTCAGGAGCTGCACGATGAAAAGAAGCAAGAGCTGATGACGGTCTAATACTCGACTCAAATAATACTCAAAAAGCCCCATATCGGGGCTTTTTTGATATGATGCGGGTATGAGTAAGCGCCGTACTTTCATATTTCAGAAGCTGGCTCGCGACAAGATCCTTGATGAAATTATGGTAAGTGGCGACGATGTCGCGTACCACATACTTGAGCCGGAGGCTTTTGAACGGGCGGTTCGAGATACAATTGTCGAAGAGGCAATAGAGTTGCAAAAAAGCTGAGGCCCATGAAATCGATGAGGAGCTCGCTGATGTTCGTGAACTGCTTGATTTACTAGCCGAACTGCGGGGACAAACTGAGCAGATGCTTCGAGATCGGGTGACGCGAAAAAGAGATAAGCGCGGCGGCTTCGAAGCGCGCATATACATTTCGCAAGTTACAACTGATGCAGACGGTAAGTGGACCACATATCTGGCTTCGCATCCAGATCAATATCCTGAAGTGCTCGGCTCTCCTGCAACTGAGGCATAAGTCTCAGTTGTTTTTCATATTTTTCGTATATACTAATACTAATGATCTGGATGATTCTGCTTGTTATATTTGCCTTCTCGGCGCTGGTGATTGCGCATGAGTTTGGGCACTTTATTGTGGCCAAGCGTAATGGCATCAAGGTATATGAATTTGGCATCGGGTTTCCACCTAAGGCTTTCGGTATCAAGCGCGGTGGTACTGAGTACACTTTCAACTGGTTGCCGCTGGGTGGTTTTGTACGTCTCGAAGGTGAGGAGAATGAAAGTAAGACGGCGTCGAGTTTTGCTACCAAGTCAGTTTGGGTAAAGACCAAAGTGCTGATGGCGGGTGTGACAATGAATTTCGCCATCGCTTGGGTGCTACTCACGATTCTGTGTGTGGTCGGGATGGCAAACATCTTTCCGTTTGATCTACCGCGAGCTGGCAGTATACAGCCGATTGCAGCTGGACCAAATCGCCTGGTCGTGTATTCGGTTAATCCTGATTCGGCAGCAAAGGGTATTGGATTGCAGAATGGCGACGAAATCAAGCGAATTGATGGTGTGGCGCCTCAAAACGAGGAGGAATTGCGCTCAACTACTCGTGATAGGGCCGGGAAGACGGTAGATATCACGTATGTGCGCCAAGGTGAAGAAATCACTCGATCCGCGATCTTGGGGAGTGATGCAAATAAGGGGATCCTCGGTGTCGCAGCACTCTCTCAACAGCGACAGCGGTATGAACTGTGGGTCGCGCCACTAGCTAGCTTGACTCTAATGTGGAAGACGATTGTCGTGTCGGTGCCGATGTTTTTTAGTTCGATTGCGAGTATCTTTACGACCGCAAAAGTTAATGATGGTTTAGTAGGCCCGATCGGTATTGCGGCAGCTGCACCACAGGTTATACAGTTTGGCTGGGATTATTTTGTGGCGCTGATAGCCTCGATATCACTATCGTTAGCCATCCTCAACAGTCTTCCGATTCCGGCCCTAGATGGCGGTCGACTAGCAGTGATCTTGTTGCGTCGCGCTGGTGTGCCGCTCAAGGACCATCATGAGTCATGGGCGCATACCATTGGCTTTGTGGCACTCATGGGCCTCGGAATAATTGTGGCAATCTCCGATGTCTCACGAATCTGGCGCTAAAGACAACGCTCCCGTACGGCAGAAATCTCCTTGGCGAGCGACTGATGCACTCGTCGCGTATCTGGGTCTCGTAATCGTTCCGGTGGCGATTGCTATATGGGTGTATTTCTTGGGAAGGGCTGGCATCATCTCGGATTCGCTCGGGCGGCTTTTTATTCGCGATGATCCATTTGCTTCATTGATGCAATACCTCCTGGCACTTGTCGTTGAGCTGGCCATCATTCTCGGCATCATGTGTTGGCGTAAGCTCAAGCCAACCGACCTCGGGTTAACTTCGTTTCGGTGGCATTGGGTTTTTATCGTTATAGGACTCTATATTCTACAAATCACTTTAGTAATCGTCGCTTTTGCGATAATCGAAGTGATAAGTCCATCCGTAAATCTTGACCAGAAGCAAGAAATACTCAGTTTTGGACAGGCACATTGGGCGGTGGTAGCAAGCTTTGTAGCGGCGGTCGCGATAGCACCAGTTGTCGAAGAAATTATCTTCCGGGGCATTATCTTTAAGGCTTTGCAATCTAGTTTCCCGACTTGGTTCGCGGTGATTGTTTCGGCCGCGGGCTTTGGGTGGCTACACGGGCAAATCAACGTCGGTATTTACACCTTTTTACTCGGCCTCCTGCTCACTTGGCTGTATATGCGCTCACGCAGTCTCTATCCAGGGATAATACTACATGTCCTCAATAACGCGGTGGCTTTTTGGTTTATCTTGCAGTTACCGAGTTAAGTACCTTAGCGTCTCTCGTTACTGCAGCTTGAAGCTCCTCCTGATACCAGGTAGACTGGAGGATAAGCATGCAACTGCCCCGTCTTCCTTTTTCGCAATTTTTTGGGCGGCTGTCTCACGATATCGGTATCGACTTGGGGACGGCTAATACTTTGGTGTATTTACGGGGGAAGGGTATCATCATCAACGAGCCGAGTGTAGTGGCGATTAATATCAAGACCAAGCAAATTCTCGCGATTGGTGACGATGCGAAGCGCATGGTTGGTAAGACTCCA
Source organism: bacterium (assembly GCA_020854115.1). Taxonomy (NCBI): domain Bacteria; species bacterium. The sequence continues at coordinate 12,987 of JADZGC010000001.1, forward strand.
GCGAATATTGTAGCAAATCGACCGCTGGTTGATGGAGTGGTTTCGGATTTCGAAGTAACCGAGCAGATGCTGAAGTACTTCATTGATAAGGTGCACAAGGATAATTTCGTGCTCATTCCTCGACCGCGCGTCGTCATTGGTATACCATCGGGCGTGACTGAGGTGGAGAAGCGAGCCGTAGAAGACGCAGCCATGAATGCTGGGGCACGTGCAGCGTATCTCATAGAAGAGCCGATGGCGGCAGCAGTTGGGGCAGGTCTGCCCGTCCATGACGCGGCTGGGAGTATGATTGTCGACATCGGTGGCGGTACGAGTGAAGTGGCGGTTATTTCGCTTGGAGGTATTGTAGCTTCGCGTTCTATTCGTATCGCTGGTGACGAGCTGACTGAGGACATTATTGCGTACGCCAAAGAAGAGTTTAATCTACAGGTCGGTGAACGTACTGCCGAAGCCATCAAGATCTCGGTTGGTTCGGCGACGGATCTGGATACAATACTTGAGGCGCCAATTCGTGGGCGAGATATCGTGACCGGACTGCCGAAGGAAGTTATTATTAACTCTGATCAAGTGCGTGTCGCACTCTCGAAATCGGTACGAGCGATTGTCAATGCTGTGAAGGATACGATCGAAGAGACGCCACCAGAACTGATCGCAGACATCATGGATAAGGGTGTATATCTAGCGGGAGGTGGTGCGTTGTTGCGTGGGCTGGATAAATTACTTACGACCCAGACTAAGATGCCGGTGGTAATTGCCGACGACCCGTTGACGGCTGTGGCACGTGGGACAGGGGCAGTACTCGAGGATATTGATACGTTGAAGGACGTGCTCGTGACCACGCAGTACGAAAAGACGCCGCGGTAATTGGAGCGAGAAAGGAGGGCTGATGCAGCGGAAGAACATTCGTCTATCAATTATTACTGCCCTGGTTGTAGCCGCTCTGATCACGGTGCTTCAGGTTGCAGGCCTGTGGAGGCCGGTAGGTATCGTGCTCGATTCGCTTGTTACGCCGATCAATCGTACATTGAGTGGGATATTTCGTGGTATTGGTGATGGGTGGCATACACTCACTACGCTTGGAAGGCTTTCGACAGAGAACAGGCGTCTAGAACGTCAGGCGACCGAGCAACAAGCCGAGATTAGTCGGCTCAAAGAAGTCGAGCATGAAAACGAACTTCTACGTCAACAGCTCAACTTTCAGAAGAGTCAAAGTCTATCATTAGTCGGGGCCAGTGTGACCGCTTACGAACCGGATAATATCCGTCATGCATTAGTGATTGATCGCGGGAGCAATGATGGCGTGCAGGTCGATGAGGCAGTGGTGAGCTCGGGGGTATTCATTGGTCGCGTGCAGCGGGTATTGCCACGCTCGGCAGTGATATTTTTGGTAACTGATCCGGAATTTCGAGTCCAAGCAATGAGCCAGAGTGAACGCGCGCGTGGTATTGTGCGCGGGCAGATAGGGAGCGGGTTGCGGTTTGAGCAGATTGCCCAGAGTGAAACGGTTGATCAAGGAGAAAATGTCTTGACAGCCGGCTCCGATAAAGTGCCTCGGGGGCTACTTATTGGCGGGGTTGATTCTGTCGCACAGAGTGATAATGAGGTCTTTCAGGCGGCTGGTGTATTGTCTCCACTTAATTTTGCTCGGCTTGAAGTAGTGTTTGTAGTAAAGGCCAAGTAGATGCGGCGCGTAGGGATCATGCTTCTCGCGATTCTGGTGGGGTGTTTGCACCTTACGATACATGGGCTGAGCAGCTCGGCGGTTGTGCCAAATATCATGATTATTACAATCATATCGTTCTTGCATCGTTGGTGGTTTGAGGATCTAGCAGTCTTTTCGATCACGCTTGGAGTGGTGCTTGAGATGTCATCTCTCTCCTCGACTGGTGCGCAAATTATTGCCTGTTTGTTGATAGTTCTCATTGGTAAGGTGGTATTGCGGCAGGCTACCGAAACCAGTCAGGCGGGATTTCTAATCGTCCTTGGGGTATGTGTGACGCTCGCATACAATCTGGCCATATTTCTCACACTTTCAAGCACCAGCCTAACAAGTGGTATCACAACCGTTTTGCTGCGCAGTGGGCTGGAGTGCGTGTATAATGTACTTGGTATCGCGTTTGGGCACTATATTCTTTTTGCGGGACGCGAATCGACAGCTCAGTATAAGCTGCCGAGATAATGAGTCAGGAGGGGTGTACACATCAAACGAGCAATCTTTGGGAATACTTCGAGTCAGCTGACTCTCAAGCGGCCAGGCAATAAGCATGAGCTCGCCATTCAGGAGAGCGAGACATGGTCTCAGGCTGTTTTGCCCGGTAGTGGTGAGGCGTCTGAGTCTCGCCAGACTATGCAGTCGGGTTATATCCGTTGGTTTATTGGCGCGGTTGCGTTAGTGGGTCTAATACTGATTGGGCAATTAGCGCAATTGCAGCTCATACAGGGGGCACGCTATCAAGCACTCGCAGATGGGAATCGTGTGCGGCAAACGGTTTTGCGGGCTCCTCGCGGGGCAATCTACGATCGTCATGGCGAACTTCTGGCGCGCAATGTTGCGAACTTCGATCTGGTTGCTGTTCCTGCACGCATGCCCAAGAAACCTCAAGATCGCCAACAAGTCTATGACGAATTGAGCCGCATCATGCAGCGTTCAACTGATGATTTGCAAAAACAGATCGAAAAAGATGGTCGACAATCACCAGCGCCGGTGCTCATTCAGCCTAATGTTGAGCGCGATGTCGCGCTGGCTATAGAGGAGCGGATGAGTAAGTTGCAAGGCGTAAATCTCGAGACAAATCCGGTACGAGAATATGTTGATCAGGGCTACTTGGCGCATTTTCTCGGATATACAGGTCGCGTATCGGGTGATGACCTCAAGGCTCACCCTGATTATCAGCAGACTGACTATATCGGTAAGGTTGGCTTGGAGCGCGCCTATGAGTCTGATCTACGTGGCCGTGATGGCGCCGAGCAGACCGAAGTCGATGCGACCGGAAAGCCGATTAAGGTGCTGGCGAGCAAAGATTCTGCGCCAGGTAACTCTCTACGGCTCAGTATCGATTTTGGTCTTGAGAAAATAATGGCTGAGAGTCTTACGAAATATATGACAGCTGCCGGAAGTACTCGTGCTGCCGGCGTGGCCCTCAACCCACAGACAGGCGAGATCTTGGCTGTCGTCAATGTGCCCACCTACGATACGAATCTTTTCGCGAAAGGCATCAAGCAGGAGGCGTATACGTCCCTCGTCAATAACCCCGATCGACCGCTTTTTAATAAGGTTACAGCTGGTGGGTATCCGATCGGTTCTACTATCAAACCGCTCGTTTCGCTGGCTGCACTTCAGGAAGGGGTGATCAATAATTCGACTACCATAAATGACACCGGGAAGATTGAAGTGGTAAATATTTATGATCCTTCAATTGTCTATACCTTCAAGGGATGGAAGCCAGAAGGATTAGGGCTAGTGAATGTTTATCGAGCGATAGCGATGAGCTCGGATGTATTTTTCTATTACGTTGGTGGTGGGTATCAGGATTTTCGAGGCCTGGGGATATCACGACTTCTGAAATACTATAATTTGTTTGGCTTTGGTCAAAAGACCGGCATCGACAGCGGGGACGAAGCTGCTGGATATGTGCCTACGCCAGAGAAGAGAAAACAGCAGACAGGAGAGGATTGGGGAACGGGAAATACATATAATATGTCGATCGGACAAGACGATATGCGAGTCTCACCTCTGCAGTTAGCAGTAGCTATCGCAGCGATTGCGAATAATGGTAAAGTTACGCGTCCCCATATGGTGAGTGCAGTCATTGATACCCAAGGAAAAGTAGTACGTGAGATTAAGCCGGAAGTAGTCCGTGAGGGATTTTTGAGTCAGGCGAATATTGAAATTGTGAAACAGGGGATGCGCCAGACGATGCTTGAGGGCACGGGCTGTTGTTCTACGAATCGCGAAGTGCCGGTGCCGGTCAGTGGCAAGACGGGTACAGCCGAAACAAGTTCGGAGGGGTATGATGGTAAAAATCCTCGCACTAGACCGCATGCGTGGTTTGAAGCGTTTGCACCGAGTGACAATCCGGAGATTGTGGTCGTGGCTTTGGTCGAAAATTCAGGTGAAGGTGCAGAATACGCTTTGCCAGTCGTGCGTGACACTTTGAAGTGGTATTTTACGGTCGGTAAGCAGCCACGATAGCGCTCGTGACAAACTGTCGTCAAACCCCTTGACCGGCAAAATATGACGCGTATATAATACGTTCCGACAAGGATTACAACCTGTGTTAATTACCGAGGCTCTTCGAGGGGCTTTTCTTTTTTGGAGGGCATAGCTCGACGGGAAGGGCAAGGTATTTCATATAAGGAGAACTACAGCCATGGCAAAGAAAGAATTTTATGTTACCAAGGATGGTCTAGACAAGCTTCGAACCGAGCTCGATGATTTGGTGCAAGTACAGCGCAAGAAAATTGCAGCAGCCCTCAAAGAAGCCAAGGAATTTGGTGATCTCTCGGAGAATGCAAGCTGGGATGATGCAAAGGAGCGCCAAGCGTTTATCGAAGGCCGTATTGCTGAGATCGAGCATATTTTAAAGAACTCCGTGGAAATTGCCGAATCACATGGTGATGTTGTTTCGGTTGGTTCGACGGTACATGTAGAGCTGGAGACTGGTGAGCAGCAGTTTCAGATCGTTGGTTCGACTGAAGCTGATCCAGAATCAGGTAAGATTAGTAACGAAAGTCCGATTGGGAAGGCTCTTCTTGGGAAGAAGCCTGGTGATGAGGTAGAAGTAGACGTGCCGGCGGGTACTATGGTCTATAAGATCAAAAAGATTGCATAAAACTCACTACACAATAATCCAAGCCGAAGCCCGCCATTAGGCGGGCTTTCTGGTTCTAAACCTGATACACTAAGGAGTAACTATGGAAGCACAAAACACATCGCAATATTGGCTAGATGCCATACTTGATACCGTTGAGCAGCGTGCTGCTGGTCAGCCCGTCTTAGTCTGCTCTGGGATAACCCCTTCAGGCCCATATCACGTCGGGCATGCGCGCGAGATCCTAACCGCTGAGGCAGTGCGGCGCGGCTTAGAGTTGCGTGGTCTGGAAGCTCGACATATGCATAATGTAGATGACTTTGACGCTTTGCGAAAACGTTACGCCTACTTACCAGAATCCTACGAACAAGAAGCCGGCAAGCCAGTGTACATTGTCCCAGCACCGGACGGTCGTTCGGCAAGTTATGCCGAGCAATACTTTTCTGCCTACGCTGCGGCTGCCGAGAAGCTCGGTATTCCGATGGAGATATGGCGATCACATGAAGAGTATCAGGCCGGTAAGTTTGCGGAAGTCATTACGACAGCTCTTCAGCGACGTGATGACATAGCGCGCATTCTTGAAACCATCTCACATCGAGAAGTCCCGACCGATTGGCAGCCTGTGCAGATTCTTGATGCAGCGACGCAGAACTTGCGGACTGCTGAATTCCTGTCTTTTGATACTGAAGCTGGGCTAGTGGAATATCGTTCGGCTGACGGCGCGGTGAAGCAAGCCGATATCCGAGCTGGCGAAGTGAAGCTCGATTGGCGCGTCGACTGGCCAGCTCGTTGGCATATGCTTGGCGTGACTGTCGAAGGTTTCGGTAAAGAGCACGCCACTAAGGGTGGAAGCTATGATACTGGGTCGGCGATTCAGCGCGAAGTATTCGGTACCGAGCCGCCAATTCCGGTGCCATTTAACCCCATTAATCTCAAGGGCGACACACGCAAGATGTCGAGCTCGATTGGTAATCTCGTGACTATCGATCAAGCTTTGGAATTTATTCCGCCTGACGTGTTGCGCTACTTTGTGTTTAAGAGTATGCCATCGAAAGTGCTCGAGTTCGATCCAGGGCTAGGCATGTATAACCTCATCGATGAGTTTGCTGCGACAGAAGCAGCCGTACAGGCAGGGCTTGAAGCGCAGTTTGAGCAAGCTTGGAGGGTATCGGTTCTCGACCCATCTGATGCGACCATCTCTACTATTCCATATTCTCACCTCGTGACAACCTATCAAGCCGCCCGACAGCAAGAAGAAGCGACGCTCGCTCTGCTCAAGAAAACACATCCAAGTCAGGTAGAGGCCGAAGGAGCGGTCATTCAGCGTGAGCTAACATACATCAAAAACTGGTTGCAAACGGAATATGCACCAGAGTCGATCAAGTTTGCGCTAGCTGATGAGCTGCCAGATGTTACTCCCACGGCTGAGGGGGCTGATTTCTTGCAGACTCTAGCGAGTGACTATCCGGAAACGCCAGAGGCAGAGGTGGTGCAGACGCTAATTTTTGAGACTGCAAAAGCACACGATGTGCAGCCACGCGATGGGTTTAAGCTACTCTACCGGTTGTTTATTCAGAAAGATGCTGGTCCGAAGTTAGGTGGATTCTTGGCTGACCTGGATCGTGACTTCGTTATGGCGCGCTTAAGGCGTGAGCGGTAGAATAGTAGTATGTTAGATCTGAAATACGTCCGAGAACACATAGACGAGCTGAAACACAACGTAGAGCGGCGCGGACTGAGTGCTGACCTGGAGCGCTGGGTGAAGCTTGATGAGCGCCGGAGTGAGCTTATTCCGCAGGTTGATGAGTTGCGAGCAGCACTCAAACTTTCTGGTAAGCCGAGCCCGGATGAGCTGGCTGATCTCCAAAAGGCCAAGACTGAGCTTACGAAGAAGCAAGAAGAACTCCAGTATATCGAGCAGGAGTGGAAGACGCTGTGGGGAGATATCCCGAACCTGATTGCGCCAAATACGCCCGAGGGTGGAGAAGAAGCGAATCGTGAGGAGCGTCAGGGTGGCGTCAAGCCGACTGGGCTCGAGCGTTATCGCGATCACCTAGAGCTGAATGAGAAGCTAAGGTTTGTGGATTTTGAGGCGGGTGCGAAGGTTGCCGGCAGCCGGTTCTACTTCCTCAAGGGCTCTGGAGTTAAGCTGTGGCGCGCTTGCGTGTCGCTGATTAGTGACGTGATTGCCGAAGAAGGCTTCGAGCTGATGATGGTGCCGCATATGGTGAATACTCGGGTTGCTGAAGGTACTGGCTTCTTGCCACGCGGTGAGGAGCGCCAGATTTACAAGGTCGAGGGCGAAGATCTCAATCTTATCGCTACTGCTGAGCTGCCGCTTACTGGCATGTATATGGATGACATTATCGATGTCTCGCAGCCACAACTTATGGCCGGGATTTCACCATGCTATCGGCTGGAGGGCGGGACATATGGCAAATTCTCCAAGGGTCTCTTCCGTGTGCATCAGTTTGAAAAATTAGAAATGTACGCTTATACCAGACCAGAAGACAGCGATGCAATGCTGCAACGCATCCTCAAGCTCGAAGAAAAGATCTGTAGCTTACTCGAGATTCCATATCGTGTCATTCGTATCGCTGATGGGGATCTGTCAGCTCCGGCGTATGAGAAATATGACATCGAATATTGGAACCCTACAGATAATACATGGCGTGAACTCACGAGCTGTAGTAATTGCACCGACTATCAGGCTCGCCGGTTGAATATCCGCTATCGATCAGATGCGGGTGATCTGGCGCACGTGCACACACTTAATGGCACTGCCATCACGAGCTCGCGCACCATCGTGGCATTGCTCGAAAATCACCAGACCGCCGATGGCAATGTCCACATACCAGCCGTGTTACAAAAACATTATGGAAGGGAAACACTATGATCAAGATTAACCTGACTGTACGCAAGTTCGACGCCGACAGCGAACTGAAGCGCTATATTGAGCGCAAGCTCTCAAAGCTTGATCGATATTTCCCACATTCTCATCGACCGACTGGCATGCGCGTCGAATTGCATCGCGATGAAGCGGCTGATCCAGCTAAGCGATACTCGGGTTTAGCGCACATCTCTGTAGCCAAGCAGGAAATTGTCGCCGAGACCGCAAGCATGAATCCGCATACGGTTGTGGACATCCTCGAAGCCAAGCTCAAAGAACAAATTCGCAAATACAAGGCCAAGCACGCGCCTAAGCGTCTAAATGTACGCAAGTTCTTCCAGGCCGAAGTTACCGAATAGATATTGACATTATTACAAAAATCTGTATAATCATTAGGTTTGGGTACTGATCATTTGTCATGGTCGGTATTGAGCCTTGGCATGCAATGTGTCATCAATTGACTCCACTGGTGTAAATATAAAGGATGCTGTTATGCGTAATCCCACGAATAACTCTCAGGGCGAAATCAGAATTCCTTGTCCTATATGTGGTGCAAACCCGAGTCGAAGCGTCTTCGAAATCATCCAGGGGATAGTGTCAGGGAACCTAGCTCAGGTTGAGTTTGACTGCCATATTTGCGGACGACATACGGCAGTTTGGATGTCGCCTGAAATCGAGCTCCAGCTTATGATTCTTGGCTTTTATGGCCCTGATTGCTTGCAAAAACGAGGGCTAGATCTCGTTCACACGCCATACATCGCATGGTGTCCAGCCGGAAACAACAATCCAGAACACCTAGAGATCATGTTGCCAAGGGAACATTCCTGATCGAGCAATTCAATGTATCGGCTTCCCTCTATCTGTAGTGAAGCCGATTTTTCTTGCCGACAGACATGATCGGGCGCATAATACGCAGTACGCACCTTGCTTCAAGGGGGAACGTTGAGATTAGTTCTGGTGACCTGTAGTGTTTGCGGTGACAAGAAAATTTGGGCGAAAGATATACAGGTACGGATTTGTGTTGAGACCGGGGAAAGCTCATATGTTCTTCGGTGTCCTACTTGCTCTGGTATTCAAGTTCGAGCTTCTGATGAGAGTGTAGATATTATCTTAATATCTGCCGGGGCGCGTATAGACTATTGGCATAGGCCTGCAGAGCTTGATGAAGAGCACATAGGGCCGGTCATTGGTGTCGATGATCTCATTGACTTCCATGAATTACTGGACGATCCGAATGCTCTCTGGGAAGATATCTCCCGAAATGGGCCCACACCCTATTAAGCTCGTTTCTCAAAGAAGAAGCGAGCTATTTTTGTATCTGCAAAAGATGTTTTCTGCTATACTTATCAGGTTATATGACAAATATATTTACACGTATTTTAGGGGATCCAAACGAGCGCGTGGTACGCAAATTACGTGCCCGTGTGGAGCGTATTAACGCCCTTGAGGATGAGATGAGGGCTCTGTCCGACAGGCAGATGCAGGCCGAAACGAAGAAGTTTCAAGCTGAGCTTGAGTCTGGTAAGCAGCTCGATGATATCCTTGAGCGAGCGTTTGCGGTGGTGCGTGAAGCCGGGCACCGCGTCATCAAGCAACGACACTTCGACGTGCAGTTGCTCGGTGGAATCGTGCTGCACCAGGGTGGCATTGCCGAGATGCGTACCGGTGAAGGGAAGACCTTGGTGGCAACCCTGCCACTCTATCTCAACGCCCTAGAAGGTGAGGGCGCACATCTTGTAACGGTCAACGATTATCTCGCTCGTATCGGCGCTGGCTGGATGGGTCAGATATATCATTTTCTCGGACTTTCGACGGCAGTTATTATGCACGACTCGAGCTTCGTCTATGACCCGGATTACACAGATGACACCCACGCTGACGAACGTCTGCGTCACCTGCGCCCTGTGACACGCAAGGAAGCCTACGCGGCAGATATTACCTATGGCACGAATAACGAATTTGGCTTTGATTATTTGCGTGACAACATGGTCCAGCACGTTGATCAAATGGTTCAACGCTCACTTCACTATGCGATTGTTGACGAAGTTGACTCAATTTTGATCGATGAAGCGCGCACGCCGCTCATTATCTCGCAGCCGCATGCGAAACCGACTGACCGGTATTATCAGTTCGCAAAGATCGCCGCTAGTTTGAAGCGCGATGAGGACTACACTGTCGATGAGAAGCAGAAGGCCGTGAGTATCACCGAAGGCGGGATTACCAGAATCGAAAAAGCGCTTGGAGTTGACAATGTGTACGAAGCTGGTCGGATAGAGGATGTGCATCATATCGAGGCTGCGCTCAAGGCTGAAGCGGTGTTCCAAAAAGACCGTGACTATGTTGTGTCTGCGGATGGCGAAATAATTATTGTCGATGAATTCACCGGTCGCATGTTGCCTGGTCGTCGATATAGCGAAGGATTGCATCAGGCGATCGAGGCAAAGGAAGGTGTGGAGATCCAGCAGGAGAGTCAAACGCTGGCGACTGTGTCATTCCAGAACCTCTTCCGTCTCTACAAGAAGCTTTCAGGCATGACTGGTACTGCGGTGACCGAAGCCGAAGAATTCGGCAAGATCTATAAGCTTGACGTGACGACAATTCCAACGCACCAGCCGATGATTCGTGAGGATATGCCCGACAAGATTTACAAGACCGAGAAAGCTAAGTTCGAAGCTGTTGCTCAGGATGTGGCTGAGCGACACGCGAAAGGTCAGCCGGTACTTCTTGGTACCGTGTCGATCGAAAAGAATGAGCACTTAAGCGCTCAGCTCACGAAGGCTGGCGTGCCACATCGCGTACTGAATGCGAAGAATAATGAGGCCGAAGCTGAGATTATCGCCGCGGCGGGTCAGAAAGGTGCTGTGACGCTTGCAACAAACATCGCTGGTCGTGGTACAGACATCGTACTCGATGACGAGGTTGCTGAGCTGGGTGGCCTGCACGTTATCGGTACTGAGCGCCATGAGTCGCGTCGTATCGATAATCAGCTGCGTGGACGCGCTGGTCGACAGGGTGATCCTGGTTCAAGTCAATTCTATGTCTCTCTCGAAGATGATCTGATGCGCATCTTTGGTAGTGAACGTATTGGCACGATGATGGATGCATTAGGTCTGCCGGACGATACGCCGATCGAGAATCGCATGGTGTCGCGATCGCTCGAGTCGGCTCAGAAGAAGGTTGAAGGTCATAACTTCGATATCCGCAAGAACCTTGTCGAATACGACGATGTTATGAACCAGCATCGCGAGATTATGTATGCTCGTCGTCGCGCTATTCTGAAGAAAGATTCGCTTAAGGACGACATGCTACCGATCTTCGAAGCTGAGTTTCGGGCGCTGATAGCTGGCGCAACTGATGAGCAGACTGGCATTCTGGATCTCGAGAAGTTGGCCGCGGCGGTGCGCGATGTGATCCCGCTTGAAAAAGGCTGGGAGACGAGTCAGAAGACCCGTGATCATGATGTGATCATCAAGCAGTTTATGGATATTGTTGAAGAGACCTACCGTCAGCGGTACTTAGAGTTTGGTGACGAAGGTGTGATGGTGATCGAGCGCATGGTCTCGCTAAATACGATCGACTCGGCTTGGCTTGAACATCTCGAGGCGATGGAGCATCTGCGAGGCGGGATTGGTTTGCGTGGGTACGCTCAGCGCGATCCACTTGTGGAGTACAAACAGGAGTCATTCCGTATGTTTGGCGAGTTGCAGCGTCGAGTTGACTCTGAGATTGCACATACATTCTTTAAGGTGCGCGTCGAGCTGGCCGCCAAGCCAGAAGAGCAGGCTATCGAGACCGAGATTACCAAAGCCGTTAAGCAGGCGGTAGATATCGCGGCATCTTCACAGTCTGATGCAAAAGTCTCGAGGGATCGGGCGCTGCGTGAGTCGGCGCGTAGCGGGCGCGAAAAGGGCGTGATCAGACGTACAACTACAAAGCCTTCATCCAAGAAGAAGCACAAGAAGAAAAAGCGTCGCTAAATCAGTCCAGATATTGCCATTATTGATTCCGGTTATGTATACTACATATGAAAATAATATGAGGGTACAATATGGATCAGAACGCGAATGTGCCGCAGCCGGGCCAGACGCAAGACCCTAGCGGGGCAGCACCTGTGATGCCGCAGGCGGCAACAGACGGGTCGACCAGTAACGCGCTGGAAGTATTTGCTCAGAATTTACTCATCGAGAGAGGTGTTCTTGATCTAGATGCAGAGCTCGTGGCTGGTATGAAGGCCGATATCATGCAGCGACTGGAGGTGCTCTCGACGCAAGTTATTGTCCAAGCTCTGAGCGATGTGGACACGGCTGAGTTTGAAAAAATGATTGACAATGGGGCTACGCAGCAGCAACTACAAGCTTTTGCCGAGAGTAAGATTCCAGACCTGTCGAAGCGATTAACGGAGGCCTTGCTGAGGTTTAGAACCACGTATCTTGGTGTGGTGGCGTAATAATTCTTAAACAATCATGGCAGAAACAATGATCAACAATGACGAACAGGTTCATGCTGATGAGGCTCGTGAGAGCACAGTTACTGATGAATTACGGCAGATTGTCAAAGACCAGGAGCGCCCTGACTCGAGTGCGCCAGCTGATAAGGATAGTGTCTGGGATCGCCTGAGTGGTGTAGCACAGAAGCAGCCCGGAGAGACACCCGAATCTATATTTGCATCGGCTGCCCCGGCAGACGCAACTCGATCCGAAACAAATACCACCCCTGATAGTGGGGTCACGCAGTTGGGTGTCTTACGCAACGAAACCGCTGCAGCTGAAGCAGCTCTCCAACGAGCGTTACTAAACCAAGACCATCCAGACCGAGTGAAGTTGCTACAAGACAAGGTTGAGGATTTCCAAAGACGCCTATCGGAGGCAGAAAAGAACAGCGAAGGTCAGCCCTGTACTATTCTCGGGGTTAGTCCAGAAGCTGGCGCGAGCAATACTAGTGAAGCAGCTGAGACTATTCCTACAGAGCAAGAAAACGGAGAAAAGCTCATCGATGGCGCGTGGGAAGGCACGTTTACCTTTAATGGCGTCAAAGTAGGTTGGGGCGATACGATTACTTACCAAGAAAAAGATGGCGACATTATTGAAGCAGTAGTGATTGGTTTTGTGGGTTTGCCAGGAGAAGAGCCTCAGCTTGCCTTGCGGAGTGATGCGTATAATGGTTTGCAATTCATCGTAGGTCGCGGGAATGAGTTTCGGGTAGTCAATGATCCGCCCGCAGAACCCCCAGAGGATCCTGTCGAAGGACCACCACAGCCACCAGCTCCCCCAACAACTCCACCCGGTCCACCCACCTCGGTTCCTCCTGGTCCTCCTGATGCAGTGCCACCGACCACCCCGACCGAACCTCCGACTGAGCCGAAGAATCCTCTGCTTGGCGCGACGATCGGTGTAGCCGATGTACGTGACTCGAAGTTTGCGAAGGCTCATCAAGAGGCTGAAGAAGAGCTTATGAAAGACAAGGCAGAGCTTGATGCCAAGATGGAGGCCTTTTATGACAAGCATCCTGGGGTGGCTAAGAGTACTATAGGTCGTGGACTGCTCAAGATGTACTACACGGCGCGTCATCCAGTCGAGACAGTTTGGCGCCAAAACATCATGCGTAATGCAACGGTCCAGAGCCGGCTGTATGAATTTATTAATGGCGATCGACAGGATGAGATAGCGTTTTCTGACAAGACTGCGCAAGCGACCATCGAGCGTCTTGGTGGTGGTCAAGCCGCTCGTGAAGCAGGGAGAGATGGAGAAGCGGCTACTCTGATACACGAAGGTGAGAAAGTTCAAGGTGAGACAGACCCAGCAGTGGCTGCGATGAAGAGCCAAATCGCTGATTTGTGTAAGCAATTTGCGACTGATCCAGCGATGTCACGTGAGGACTTCCTGGAAGCTAAAGAACGCATTATCGTGTCAGGCGATTGGGATCACAAGCGGCGTGATGCCAGTGGAGAGCTCATTGTCGATACGGTCGACAACATCACTCAGTATGCTGAGACATTGCGGGCTCATTTCGAACACACTCGAAGTATGGAGGATGTCGATGAAGCTCTGGCGACGATGAGATTCGTAACTGGCGAGGCGAAGATAGGTCCTCGTACTGAAACTGAGCTTCCTACCACAAATCGCATCATCCAAAAACTTCAGGCTCGTGGGATTGGGGTCGTGGCAAGCGAAAAGACGCTTGCTATAGCAATCGCTGCAACAGGTGCGTTGTTGACGCGTGGCTCTACGAGCATGGCTTCTAAGGCATTGCGGTACGGGACTCTCGGAGCTGGCGCCGGGATAGCAGGCATCGGCGCCTACATGAGGGAGAAGCGGACGGTGGCAACTGAGCGAGCTGTCACGGCCAGGCAACGTGCAACTGGTGAGCAGGGTCCTTCTGACGATACAAATCTCGAGACTGTGCCGCACCGCGAGAAACTGACTGAGACCCTGCAAGACCTCGTGCCGTCAGTAGCGATTATCAATGGTCTTGATGCAGCAATTCTCGCTTATCCAGAAGACGGGACAGCAGTAGACAGAGCCCAACTCAACGACATGGTTGCGAAACTTGTTGAGGTACGATCACGTTTACAGTGGGGTGACTTAAATAAGCAAGACACCATTCGGTTTAGCTCAGAGGATACGATGGAAGAAGAGCGATTGGCAATCGATACAAAAGTTATTATTCTCTCCTCGCTTCTCGAGGATTACTACACTGCTCACCCAGATCTTTTGCCACCAGGATATAGCTCAATTCAAGAGGTTATCGATCAGCAGGCTAAGTTGTATAAGGAGTCACAGCTCGAAGTTGCCCAGGCGGCAGGCGATGAGAAGTTCGAGTCGTTTGCTAAGAAGCGAGCAGTTACGAAAGCTGCCCTGACTGTAGCTGGTGGAGTGGTTAGTGGGTGGTTGGTCAAAGAAGGTCTAGAGCTGGCGGATAGCAAACTGGGACTTGGCTGGTTGACAGAGACTAAAGGCACGCCACCGCGCCCAATGGAAAACTCTTCGCATGATGTTCTAGGTGTAAATTATGATATGCCGAAAGACTGGCGATTTGATGCTAGTCCAAATGGGAATGGTACGGCGATTTTCAATACAAAAGGTGAGCTGGTGGCGGACGGTCTGCATACAACCCCTGAAGGTGGACTCACTCCAGATAGTATAGCGCTTCTCGAGGGTAAGGGCATGAAAATCGAGACTACCTTGTCGACGGTTGCAGATGTACCGGAGCAAGTACATCTAGACAATAACTTCATCGCTTCGCAGCAGCCTCGCATCGCTCGAGAGTGGATGAATAATAACACTACTGAGTTTGACCTAAACGAGCTGCGTGCTTATTGGCGCGTGGAGGGTGATCAATTGGTGCTTGATGCAGGCAAGATGCGCTTGGGCGGCAGCTTCCGAGATGGTCGATACGTCGATGCGCTGGCGGAATTCCGCAAGGGGAATGGAAAGATGCTCTTCTCGCTTGATCGCACCCACCAGTCACAGCCAATTGCTCTCGACGTATTACCGGATGGCACCTTGCGATTGCCGGTCAATGGTCCTGAAGTTCAAACGCTATTTGATCTCAGTGGCGGTGATATCAAACTTAAGGCAGCCTTCTGGGAAGTGGGCACTGGTAACGGTGTCGCTGCTGATGGGCGTGCCAAATTTGATATTTTAGCAACCTGCGTCGGCGAAGATCGCACGACTGGGGTCGATGTACCTGTGCCTCGCACGAAGACGCTCGCCAGTACGGTGATTACTGCCATGGAGCCAGGCTCAGAAACGACGACTGTCACAGATGCGCCATGGTTCTTTGTGCCTATCCCACTGTCGCGCTTTGGTCTTGAAGCGATCCCTCCGCGGCGCGAGAGACGAGGTGAAGGCGCTACTATACGCCCTACAAATCCAGACGGCTCAGGGGCTGGACGGCGCACATTTAACCCAGCAGCTAATGACGCTCTTATACCATTGCCTCCCGCTAGCGACCCCCTGCCAGCTATTGGTAGAGGACCAATACCATTTGGTGAAATAGGACCCGGACAGGTGACTGACCAAGATCCCTCTCCAGGCCCGCTACCTGAGATTCCACCCGTCAATCCTGCGCGAGGCGAGCTGACTACAGGAAGTGCTGCGATTGCCGAAATTCCTCCTCGAGCCGAGTCGCTTGCACGGCGGATCAACGATCGCGAAGCCGCCACTGCTACAGCTGCGGATATGATGCGACTTGCGGGCCTAAATGCGGATAGTGAAGGATTTCAGGATCTGTGCGAGCGAGTGCGAAGTGGTTTGTACTCTCAGGGCGATCTGATTGCAATGAAGGCGATGCTTGAACTAGCAGGGGCTCGGATCGGAGCACGTTCAGATCAGGATAGCTTTGATGCTACTCGAGATATTATGGCGGCTACCGAATATTTCAATCGGCTAGAGCGTCAATTCAACGCCGAGCAAATGGATCAATTGACACTGCTCTATGATGTTGTTGATAGTGTGAAGAAATTTGATGAGCTTGGGTTCAAGCTTGAGCAGCCACAAGTTGCGTTTGGCCGACTGGGCAACATGATCCGTAGAGTGCAGGGCGGGAAGCAGCTTAAAGCTGAAGAATATCGTTGGTTAACTGGAGTAGTGCAGATTAGCTCAGAACTAACCATTGCGGCTTTGCACCAGACAGAGGAGCGAGTGAAGAATGCATCTCGCAGTGCGCGCGAACGGCAGCACTGGCAGGTCGAATATGCTCGACGCCGTGAACGAGTACGATCGCTGCAATCGGCTCGTGAGAATCTATTGCTTCGCCTTACGACCCTGGCAGGCGGTGGATTGGCCGCTGAGTCTACGCTGCGGCAACCGGTCTCATCCCCAGAGAACACTCCCACGGCCGATGTCCCTCAAGAAGCACCCGAGGTCCAGCCGGCACCGGTTGCGCCAGTAGGAGATACTCAGACTGAAGCAATAACCGCAGAGGTTGCGGCATCACCAGAGCCTGATCAGCAAGCACCATCCGGTGAAACGCTCGCGCCACCACCGACTCCTCCAACCGATCAGATCCAGATGATCGGCGGCCGACCGAATCGAGTCGTGACCGACCCTGATGGAAGAATTCGGTTTGAGCCTATCGAGGCGACCCAAGCGGCTGCATAGGCACTATCGCCAGATCATTTGATTGACTTTTTCAGATAAATATGCTAATATTCGCGAGACCTACCCCGATCTCGGGGTTTGCAGTCAACGCACCATCACATTCGAATCAACAGAAAGGGGGAGATGTATGTCTCCCAAGCCCACCAGAACACATGTATTTAAGTCCCTCAAGGACTTGGACCCCGCCCTGTTCGGGGGCGAACAGGACCCTGCGCTTGCGCAGGTGATCAAGTTCTCACCACGTGCCGAGATCGAAGACGAGTCGGGCTATCCCGATTCGAGCGATCGGGACGCACAGTCGTCCGAGACAGATGGCGAGAGCCAGCCGGAGGCGAGCGAGCCCACCGCTGACTCCAGCGCTTCCACGACCCCACGGCGCATCCTCATCAGGGATCTCTGCCAGGACCTGGTCGCCGCAGGCGTCGATGCCGACGAGGGGGTGGCGATGCTGCGCATCCGTGCGTGGTACGCCGCCAACGTCGAGAACGGCGCTGACAAGGCGATCGTTCCGGCCACCACGGCGCGCAAGGCGTTGCGGGAGGCGGTTGCCTCCTGGATCGCTGCTGCGCAGTCCACTACGGCTGAGCCCGCGGAGTCCGACACGGACGCCGATGGGTCGAGTGATGCAGCAGCTGTTACGAACTTCTCACGCTCTCTGACGGTCGACGAGGCCAAGGAGGAGCTGATGGAGTTCATCGTCGCTGCTCGTGCTTCCGGCCAGGTCCAGCCGCTGGCAGACAAGATCTTCACGCTGGGCTTCGAGCTTGGCATGAACGAAGATCAGCTCTTCAGGATCGGCAAGAAGGACAAGGCCTATTCGCCGACTCGAGCCGAGCTCGAGAAGGACCCCGAACTCATCAAGAAGACGTGGTACTACGGTGCTGCCTTCTGGATGAGCAAGGAAGAGCGTGAGCCCGAGGAGGTCCTCGCGGACTGGTACTGGCCCGGCACCAAGCCGAAGCCGGTGCGTACCCGCGAGCCTCGGTCTCAGGAAGCGGCGTCACCCGTGCTCTCACTTCCGCCCCTGCCCGCCACGAAGCCCGATCCCGTTTCCACGGAGCCCGACAAGGATTCCGGGGACGCAGAGCCGGCTCAGGTCAGCTCGGACGCCGATTCGCCCGTGACTGAAGTGCTCGATCCCGAGCGTCAGTTCCGGGTGCATCGCACTGGGATGATTCTCGACCGGCTCGAAGGTGAGTCGGATGAGGACTGGCAGGCTCGAACGCGCCAGGCGGTCAGGGATGCCAGGAGGGAAGCCAGGAATGGCGACCAGCCTGCGCCCAGCACCGAAGGAAGTCCGTTCTCGACCGAGAGCGCGGATGCCTCACGGGCACCGGTCAAGCGTGTGTCCAGCCTGCCGGGAGGCGGTATTCGTATCGTGCGCACTGATGGCACGACCGAGGACAAGCCGTACGACTGGTCGGCAGAGACGGATGAGCCGGAAGGCCCCGACACTTCTGCTACCCAGTCGACCGATGCCGAATCCATGGGCGACGAGCCCGTGGGTGACGTGACGGATGTGGTCGACGATCTGGACGATGAGCTCGCTCGTATCACGCGAGATACCGAGTTCATGTTCGACCAGGGTGTCGATCCCGAGGCTGTCTTCGCGGCCCTGTTGGACTAGATGGTGTACCCCTGGTAGAGCTTCGGCTTTACCAGGGGTGTTTTATTTTCTTGATCAAACTTGACTCAATTATTGTCAGCACATGACCATAGGGGCTTGATTTTTTTGTCAAATTATGATAACATGCACGCAACTCCTTCTCATAGGTGGAGTGAACCTACTATCTATTCAGTTGAGCTATAGGCAGCAGAGTTGTGTTTAGAGCTCTACGCGCATCAGATCGATGTACGTGGAGCCTGAACACAACCAACCAACTAACCCGACCCACAGGAGGTCACCGACATGGCGCAAACCGCCAACACCCCTTCCGAGCTGGACAAGCTCCGCTCTGCCACTGTCGGGGGCTTCCGGGCCCACGGCAAGCGGCTGGACAAGCTCGCCGCCGATCTGGGTGGCATGGTCCACCTGCAGACGCGAGATCGTTCGCGCCTGAACCAGACCATCGAGCGCGTTCGACGGCTCGAGCAGTCCGGTCAGGACGTCACCGAGCTCGCGGCTCAGGTGGCCAGTCTGGTCACGTGGATCGAGGACATGAAGGAGCACGGGGTCAAGCCTCACGTCATCCATAAGGCCATCGAGCTCCATCTCGAGCAGGAGGTCCTTCCCAGGATCACCAAGCTCGAGGAGCGCGTCACCGCAGTGGAGAGCGCGCAGCGACAGCTTCGCACCGACCACGACGACCTCGCCGGGGTTGTACACCTGCAAGGGCCCGAAGTGGCTCGTGCACACAACCGGATCGACGAGCTCGACGCCAAGGTCACTGGTATCGCCGATCAGGCGGACACCGCTGGTCGACGTGCTGAGGAGGCCTTCGCGGCTGCCTCGGCCATGTCGAGGGCTGACGTCACCGACACCATCCGGCGCGGCATGCTCGCCGGTATGCTGGCAGCAGCTCTGACATTCCTGGTCACGGCCCTGATCAGCTTCCCAGACACCTGGCGCATGCGCACGGTGTGGGCCCTGATCATCGGCGCCGTCGTCTGGGGTGCGCTGTCTGTGGTGCGTATCAGCGGCGGTTCGGCTTCGGCCGCAGCCGCTGGCGTCCGACAGCGTGTGGGTCAGGCGATCATCGGCGGAACTCCCGCCGCACCCGCCAGTCCTGCTCCTGCTCCTGCTCCTGCTCCTGTGCCTCCGGTGCCTCCGGTGCCGACCCAGGTGCAGCCCTCTGTGCAAGCGGGCCACCCGGGTGGTACGGTCTTCCAGACCGCGTCACAGCCCGTGGTGGGTGCCGCTGCAGCTGCTGGTTCGTCCGGCAACGGCGCGGCGCAAGCCGGCGCTGCTGCGCTCAACTGATCATCTCGGTGGTGGGGTCCTTCTTGGACCCCACCACCGCCTACTTTTTTCATAATCGTTATGGTTTTATACCGCACAGCACCTCGGTGGTGTCCGGTACCCGAACCTGAACCTGAACAACCCGCTCCTCGCGAGAGGGGCCCGAGTCTCGAGGAGAGACATCATGCAACGGAGATTCTTCTTCGCAGGACCGTTGATTCTGCTCGCCGCAGCAATCCTGCTGTGGGCGACCCCCACCCTCACCCGGGTCATCGCGGACCCAGGTCCGGATAGCACGACGACCACCGTCCCGACGGCACCTCCGAGCGGAGACACTTGCGCCACCACGGTGCACTTCTTCGCTCAGGACGTCGGTGGCCACAAGTTCGGCCCAGCCGTGACCGAAGAGGTAAACGCGGCTCAGGCCGACTTGCGGAACCGACTCTGCAGCGACCCCGCTCTGGCTGTGGCGTTGCAGGAGGACGTCTCCGACACCTTCTCGTCTCCGGACGAGCGGGTCGACAAGACGGCTGCATTGGTCCAGAACCCGGACGCCTGGCGTCTGACGGTCCTGGCGGTCACCAACGCCGTGGCGCAGGGAAACCCCCGCGTCGAGACGATGTCGGGGTCGTACAAGACCCTGTACATGGTGACGGAAGGTCGGCAGATCCCGGAGGTGTTCAATGCCTCCCCGGACAAGCCGAGCTTCGGGGTGCTGCGGTTCGACACGCCCCAGGGTGTGAAGAATCTCAAGCTGGACTGTGGATTCCAGCCGGTGGAGCAATCGTTCCCTCCGGCTGTTCCTCCTCGGACCCAGCCTCCTTCCCCGAGGCAGCCCAAGCAGCCGCCGAAGCCCCCGACCACGGTGACTCCACCCACCACGGCTCCGCCGACGGTGACCACCCAGCCTCCTGCCACGACCGTGCCGCCGTCTCCGACGACGACTTGGAAGTGCGATAAGGGCTGGAAGCTCGTCGGGGGTCAGTGGGTCTGCGGTACCGGCGGTGACGTCGGCACTCCGCCGTACCAGCCACCGTCGACTCTCCCGCCGACCCCGGGCTTCAACCCGGCAACGACGGTTCCGGGGTCGACGATCCCACCAGGGGCCACCCCACCGGTGAGCTTCGCCCCCACCCCGCCTCCCGAGGCGCCGGTGACGACCGACCCGCCGGCACAGGGTGATCCCTGTCAGTCGGCCAGTCCGCCTGCCTTCTGCTAGAATAGGGGGCTTGTCCTCCTCACTCGGTAGTAGTTCAGGTTCCATCCGGGGCCGAGCGCGTATGCGCTCGGCCCCTCTTCTTTACTTATCGGTAGATCATAATACGAAAGTCATTGACAAATATGCTTATGTATGATAATATCTATGAGTCATACGCCATCTGGTGGAGCGACCTTTCACAGCTTATATGAGAAGTGGAATACGCTATTCTTACGTCATTGACGGTACTGCAAATATATTACATAACATAAGCACTTTCGAGCTCATTGCTCAGAAGAAAGGAGTCTTCTATGACTATGCTTACAAAAGTTCGCAATATTGCCTTGGCTGCTGGATTGGCTTTGCTTCCACTCGCTGCGCACGCTACTGACACGGTTCGTCTCGAATCACGTCTCGGTGTAGCAAACGCTTCTGCGGGTGAGCAAATGTACAATGCAAGCACCACTGCAAAGACCGACGAAACTGTTCAGGTTCAGTTGTGGTATCACAACATGGAAAACCCAGACAGCAATAAGGTCGCTCAAAATCTCAAAGCCAAGCTTCAGCTTCCGACTGCCGCTGGCAAAACCCAAAACATCAACGGTACAATCAGTGCCGACAACGGTAATACCGTAAACACCAACGCTACTGTCAATCTGACCCCAGAAAACAGCCGTCTCGAAATGGTCCCTGGCACCGCTATGTGGCGCCACAACAAAGGCACTAACGAGCAGCCAAACTGGGTGACTGAAGGCCTTACGCCAGCTCAGGAGCAAGCGCTCTTGAATGGTGGTGTGGTTCTCGAGAATGCAAAGCCATGCTTTAACTTCGAGGCAACCCTCACCGTGAAGCTGCGCGTCAAGACTGACATCGTAGGTATCAGCAAGCAAGTGCGTGTACTTGGTCAAAAAGACTGGGTAACCGAAAACACTGCTAAGTCTGGTGACACACTCGAATATCGTATTAAATTCCAAAACGGTGGCAACACTGTACTCAAAGACGTTCAGATTGCTGACACCCTTCCTGCAAACGTAACCTACGTAGCTGGTAGCACCAAGCTCGCGAATGGCAACCATCCTGATGGTGTGGCTGTCTCTGACAACCTCACAAAGGGTGGCATCAATGTCGGCGATTATGCTCCAGGTGCAGTCGGATATGTCATGTATCAGGTGAAGATTGCTAGTGATCTTAAACCAGGTAGCTATGACCTCAAGAACGTTGCAGGCGTGAAAGTTGGCGAACAAATGAAATTTGCCGAGGCTCACACCAAGGTAACCGTTGAAGGTCCTAAGGAATGTAAGCCGGGTATTCCAGTAGGCGATAGCCGCTGTAATCCTACTCCTCCAACTCCAACCACACCGGTAACGGGTGGGACTGGCACGAGTTTGCCAGAGACTGGTCTTGAAGGGGCTGCAGCAGGTCTGCTCGGTACGACCGGTTTGACCTATGCTGGCTACTTCTACCGCCGAAGCCGCAAGGCTTTGACGAGCGCACTTCGAAACCAATAAGCTCGGTGAATTATCGCCTCATGTGAGGTGTACCAAAAAGGCCTGAAGAGCATCTGCTCGAACGGCCTTTTTGTGTATTTGAGGTATAATACAATCTTAATAAAGTACTGCACAGACATGAAACCAATTATTGAAGAACTGAGTAATTTGCTTGAGCAAGTCCAAGCTGCCAAGGAGCAGTTGCATTTGCAGTCCGAGCAAAAAGTACTCGAAGAGCTCGAGGCTCGGATGAACGCGTCCGATTTTTGGTCTGACCAAGGCGAGGCGCAGCGGGTGAGTCGTGAGGCGGCGCTCCTGCGTAAATTTATTGAAAGCTGGGACATTATCGAAGAATCACTCAAGACTAATCTCGAGCTGGCGGAAATGTCGGATGACACGTTACTCGATACCTTTCGCGAAACGACCGACAGCATGGCGGAGTCAGTGCGCAATATGATGCTAACGGTGAAATTGTCTGGCAGATACGACAAGTCACCTGCGATCGTGCAGATTTCAGCCGGTGTGGGCGGTACTGATGCGCAAGATTGGGCCGAGATGCTGCTGACGATGTATACCCGTGCAGCCGAGAAGCTCGATCTCCAGGCTACACTAGTTGATATCTCGCGTGGTGAAGAAGCTGGCATCAAATCTGCGACTCTCGAGATCAGCGGCCCCTACGCCTATGGCAAGCTGAAGAGCGAGAAGGGCGTGCATAGATTAGTGCGTCTCAGTCCATTCAATAGTGATAATTTGCGTCAAACGAGCTTCGCGCTCGTAGATGTCGTGCCAGAGATTCCGATGGAAGAAGCCCACCTTGATGAAAAAGACTTGAGAATCGATGTATTCCGCGCTGGCGGGCATGGTGGCCAAAGCGTGAATACGACTGACTCGGCAGTGCGCATTACCCACATCCCAACCGGTATTGTGGTGAGTATTCAAAATGAGCGCTCGCAGCTGAAGAATAAGGCGAAAGCGATGAGCATTCTCGCCGCACGCTTGGCTGAACTCGCACGCGAACAACATCTCGATTCGATCGCTGACTTGCGAGGCAAGATTACCTCCGCAGACTGGGGTCAACAGATCAGATCATATGTGCTGCATCCGTATCAAAAGGTCAAAGATCATCGGACCGACTACGAGACAAGCGACACTGAAGGGGTGCTCTCAGGCGAGATAGAACCCTTTATAGAAGCTTATTTGACGAAACAAATCCGTAAAGTATAGCATACATGTATCTATGCCACGCGAGGGTGAACAATTTCTTCATAGCAAAGACGACAAGCTGCATCGTAGCCTCCCGGTTGAGCTCGAGCAGATACGACGAGCTCGCGCATCGCACGATCAAGAATATGTTGTAGATACC
>JADZGC010000002.1 GCA_020854115.1 bacterium
GAAGAGGCACTGTCTGGAACGCCAGAAAACCCTATTGTATTTCACCATGGTCACCTCGATCTCGACAGTCTGACCTCTGCCGAGGGCTTACAGCTCCCACAGAGCGTGGGTGGTGGCCTCTATCTCGACAGTCTGACGCCAGCCGAGAAGGCTAAAATAGTGGCTGAAAGACCTGACTTATATGTATATTAGCAAAACAAAAACAAGTGAAAGGTGTGATTATGTGCGTCGCAACTGTGCGCCGATGGTGCGGAGGCGTACATCAATGTGTTCATACCCTCGATCGATGTGTTCGATGCGATCTAGGACCGTAGTTCCGCGAGCGATCATACCGGCTACGAGCATGGTTGCGCCAGCGCGTATGTCGTAGCTGACGAGCTCCGTACCGACGAGTGGTGTCGGACCAGTGATCATGCCTGTATGCGCATCGCGAATAGCGATCGAAGCTCCCATGCGCTGTAATTCGAATAAATATTGTAGCCGACCTTCGTAGAGCGTCTCAAAGATCTCGGATATACCCTCGCATTGAGTGAGGAGCACTGCGAGTGGCGTCTGCAGGTCGCTTGGAAAGTTCGGATAAGGCTGCGTGCGAACTTGGACTGCTCGATAAGTTTCACCAGGCAGGATATGAATAGTGCGCGCATCGATCAGGCGATAACGAACACCGATTGCATCAAAGATGGTCAGCAGCGAGTCGTGCTCATCGATGATGAAGTCATGCACAATTAGTTCGCCACGACTGGCTGCCGCGGCGATTGCAAGCGTTCCAGATTCGAGCTGATCCGGCGGTACACGCCATTCGCCACCATGGAGCGTGTCGACAGCATGGATAATGAGGTTGTGGGTGCCAATGCCTTCGATCTGTGCGCCAAAGTGTACGAGCATGTGACAGAAATCTACGACGTGTGGCTCGACAGCGACCATGCGCAGCTCGGTTGTATGATTGCCAAGACAAGCAGCCATGATGGCATTCTCGGCGCCGGTAACCGTGAGCTCACCTAAGATGATCCGCCCGCCCCGACTCGTGCCTCTGACTCGGGTTGTACCGTTCGTTTGATCGATACTATAGCCGAGCTCGTGAAAAGCTTTGAGGTGGCTGGCGATAGGTCGCGCGCCGATGATGTCCCCACCTGGCTGGGCTATGGCGATGTCGCCAGTACGGGCTGCAGCTGCGCCAAGTACCAGGACTGACGCGCGCATCTTGGCGGTCAGTCCCTCGGGAATGCTGCCGGCACGAATGTGAGTCGGTTCAACTCGTACGCTATGGTCCTGGCGTGTAATCTTCGCGCCGAGGCTTTCCAGAATCTCGCACATCACATCAACGTCACTGAGATCGGGAACGTTATGAAGCGTAACCGGCTCTTGGGAGAGTAATGTGGCTGCGAGCATCGGCAGCACGGCGTTCTTGGAGCCGGCAGTATGCCATTCTCCCCGAAGTGGTGTCGGACCATCGATGATAAGTTGAGCCATGGTGCTTATACTATAGCAAATTCACCCCATCGCGGTGAGAGGCTGTGGTAGAATAGCTTCAGTGATATTGCTAGATCGTGTGACAGTCATGTACCCCAATAAAACCGTCGCCTTGAGCGGCGTTAGTTTGCATATTCAGCCAAAAGAATTTGTGACTGTGGTGGGGGCATCAGGTGCAGGGAAGTCGACCCTGATCCGACTACTGATCAAAGAAGAAGATCCGACGAGCGGCAAGATTATCGTTGGCTCGATCGACTACGACACGATCACCAAGAAGAATATTCCACATCTGAGACGTCGGATTGGTGTTGTCTTCCAGGACTTTAAGCTCTTGCCAAATCTGACTGTGTACGAAAACGTAGCCTTTGCTCTGGAAGTCAGTGGTGTGCGCACGAGTGAAATTCGACGCGCGGTGCCAAAGATCTTGCAGCTGGTTGGCTTGGCTGAGAAGGCTAGTAACTACCCAGGTGAGATATCGGGTGGAGAAAAGCAGCGTGTGGCGATTGCACGCGCTCTGGTGCGTAATCCAAAGATCTTGATTGCCGACGAGCCAACTGGCAATCTCGATCCGAAGAACTCTTGGGATATTATCGAGTTACTCTTAAAGATTAATAAATTCGGGACTACAGTTCTCTTAACGACGCACAACAAGGAAATCGTCAATGCCTTGAAGCGTCGGGTAATTACCATCCAGCGAGGGCGCATTGTAAAAGATGAAAAAGTCGGGAGGTACATCCTCTAATGATTACTTTCTGGCGCATTATTAAGTCTGGGTTTAAAAATCTGTTTCGCAATGCGTGGCTGTCGATTGCTGCAACAGCGATTATGGTTATTACTTTGGTGATCGTGTCGGTTTTTGCGTTCTCCGCACTCTTCCTCCAGAATCAATTGTCGGTGATTCGCGACAAGATCGATCTGACGATTTTCTTGAGCGAGAAGGCGACCCAAGAAGATATTACTAAGTTGCAGGAGGGGATTAAGGGTTTTGATAATGTGAAAGGCGTAACCTATATATCCAAGGCCGATGCACTTGAGCGCCTACGCACAAGCAGTAAGGATGGCGAGCAGCTTGCTCGCACTGCTCAAGAGATTGGTAATCCGCTGCCGGCATCAATAGAAGTCAAGACAGAGTCGCTTGATAACCTCGATAAGCTTGATTCGGACATACGAGCACTTCCACAGGGAAATGTGATTTCTCAAACCAGCTTGCAGGATAATAATGTACGCAAGCAGATCGTCGAAAATATCAATAAGATCTCTCAGGGTGTGAGTCGGATTGGGACAATCATCTCAGTCGCATTCTTAATAGTGTCACTGCTTATCATTTTCAATACGATTCGAATGGCGATCTTCACCCGCCGTGAAGAGATCGACATTATGAAGCTGGTTGGCGCGACCAAGTGGTATATTCGTGGGCCATTTTTGGTCGAGGGCGCTGTGTATGGCATTATCGGCGCAACCATAGCTATCGCGATCACGATACCGGCCCTTAACTTTGCCAAGCCACTATTTGTGAACTACTTTAGTACAACCGACGTGATTGACTTTGTCGCTTCACGATATAATCTGGTGATCTCAGGTATGTACGCTCTTGGCGTAATGATTGGTGCCACTTCCAGTTATTTGGCGATCTCTCGACACTTGAAGCTCTAGTGGTATCAGCGTATACTAGTCGTAGCGCAGGTATTAGGATAGGCGCAAACAAAAGGAGGGGACTTCTGAATATTAGATCATCATTGAGGCACGTCAAGCACGTGCTCGTTATCGTTTCTGCACTTGTACTAGCTGGATTAGCTCCGGTGGCGCATGCTGCTGACTATGACGCGCAAATCAATGCGCTGCAGTCGCAAATCAAGCAAAATCAGTCGGCCGCTAGCCAGAAGGCAGCGGAAGCTTCGACTTTACAGGGTAAGGTGAATCAACTGAATGCTGAGATTGCGGCAACTCAAGCTGCATTAAATCTTACGCAGACGCAATTATTGAAGACCCAATCGGATATCGATGCTCAGACTACTGAGCTCGCAAAGCAAACTGATAGTCTACGAGAAAACTTGCGAGCTATGTATCGCGATCGAGATGTTACCCCCTTAGAAGTGTTGGCATCGAGTCAAAACTTGAGCGACTTCGTTGGTCGTCAGCAGTACATGCAGGATATTAAGACCAAGATCCAGGCAAATATTGATGCTATCAATGCGGCGAAGGCAAAGCTCGAGCAAGCGAAGGCGGATCTCTCGGCACAACAAGCTAATCAGCAAGGTCAGCTGGCTCAAATTAATGCAAAAAAAGCTGAACAAGCTAAGCTCCTCGCTGAGACACGCGGACAAGAGGCGGCATATCAGAGCGTCGTAGCTAAGAACAAGAAAGAACTCGATGCAGTATTTGCTGCTCGTGCTGCAGAAATTGCGCGCAATAATTCAGCCGGTGGGAGCTTCCGTCCTGGCGGGCAGTGTGGCGGTGGGTATCCAGATGTCTGGTGTCGCGCAGCTCAAGATGCTTTGGTGGATGATTATGGATACTATAACCGTGAGTGTGTGAGCTATGCGGCTTGGAAGCGTGCGGCAATAGGCAAGTGGGTACCGATGTACTGGGGTAATGCCGGTGACTGGTGGTACCGCGGTTCTGCAAATCTCACTCCTCAGTATGGCGATATTGTAGCCTGGCCGTATGGCAATCTGTCGCCATGGGGACACGTAGCAATTATCGAGTCTAATAACGGCTCATCAATCACGATTAGTGAGTATAACTACAGCCCGCGTGGTGGCTACTCGGTGCGAACGATTCCGTTTAGTCAATTAGGGAATGTTCGCTATATTCGATAGGTAAACAGTAAATCGAGGCCCCGAAAAGTTGGGTTACAAAAAATGAAACAAAAACGACATCATCCTTGGCTCAAGCACCTCATCGGAGTGACAGTCTTAAGTGTTTTTATGCTAGGGGTGATGATGCTCGTCGGGCATAGTCGAGTGAGTGCTGATGAGTATCAGCCGCTGATTGACGCGCTCTCCAAGCAGATCCAAGACAATCAAGCAATCGTCAAGCAGAAGCAGGCCGAGGGCGATAATCTAGAGAATCGACTCGATGCGGTGCGGGCCGATTTAGCATCTGCTCGCGCCAATCTTGAAATGACTCGTTTGCAAGTCTCACAGAATAAAGCGCGCCAGTCTGAGGTGCAAACTCGCCTCAAGAAACAGACCGATCTCTTAGGAGAGAACATCGCCGCAGTTTATAGGCAGGGAGGCATCTCACCACTTGAACTTATTGCTGGTTCGCAGAGCCTGAGCCAATACGTTGATAAGCAGCAGTACTACACGAGCTTGCGCGACAAAATTAATGATACTCTCGCTGAAATTGAGCGATCAAAGAAGCAGCTGGATGATCTGGAGATCGATTTGCGCATCAAAGAGAATGCCGAGAGTCTGCAAGAAAAGGTGATTGCCGAAAAAGAAGCAGAGCTCGCAAAGCTCCTCGAGCAAACGCGAGGGGAAGAGCAGAAGTATCGGGATCTCGTGAAGGCAGATCAGGCACAATTAAGCACCCTGCGCGCTCAGCAGGCCGCTGCTATCGCTGCCCAAAGTGCTGGGCGCACGTACTCCTTGACCACTGATTACCCTTGGTCTACGGTCGAGCCGTTTCCAAGCTGGGGTGTCGATCCGTGGGGCTTCTATTATCGTCAGTGTACGAGCTTCGCTGCTTGGCGGCGCGCCAGTCTCGGCAAACCAATTCCATCATGGGGCTTTATGGGGCCTGCTGACGCGAAGATGTGGCCTAACTGGGGGCGACAATTCAATATGCGCGTCGATGATCAGCCTGAGGTTGGTGCTATTGCGGTATATGGGGGCGGCGAGTATGGTCACGTCATGATCGTTGAGTCGGTCTTGAAGGATGGACAGCAGGTGTTAGTATCTGAGTTTAATGCAAACTGGGATGGTCGTTATAGTCAATCGCTCTGGCCTTCGAGTGTGCTGACCTACATTCATTAGTCAGTATGTGATTCTGAGTGCTGCAAGGACTTGGCAGATATAAGCTTTGATCGGTACAATGGAGATTATGACTCCAGCCAGAAAACCATCCGGATCATCTAGTCGTACTACTACACCCCAGGCTGTCCAAAAAGGTAAAGTCTTGCGGGCTTTGATGAAGCGTAACGGCGTAATAATTGCCGCTGTCATACTGGGTGGATTTTTTGGATGGTTTGCACGGTCTTCGGTTATTTTGCGTGAAGGTAGCTTTGCTGCAAATGATATCGCCACAGTACGCGAACTATTGAAAGCCAGCTATGATGGCGATATAGATCAGTCGAAGCAGGCCGAAGGTGCGATACGCGGGCTTGTTGCAAGCCTCGGAGACCCGTATACCACCTATATGGATGTGGCAGAAGCCAAGGATTTGGCGGATGATCTGAAGGGTGAATTGAGTGGCATTGGTGTCGAGGTTGGAATCAAAAACAATCGTTTGACCGTGATCGCACCAATCGATGGCACGCCTGCTGCCAAGGCCGGAATCCGAGCCGGTGATGTGATAGCGCTTATAGATGGTAAGGATAGCTCGCAGATGACGCTCGATGAGGCGGTCAAGAATATCCGTGGAGATAAGGGGACGACCGTGAATCTCACTATCATCCGTGGCAATGAGAAGGCTCGGGAGGTGAGCATCGTGCGCGACACTATTACCGTTTCGAGCGTCAGCCAAGAGATCAAGGACGGTAATGTAGGTTATATTCGATTGCGTCGGTTTGGTGATGACACTGATCTGGCATTTCGTAATGCGACAGCTGATCTCGCTTCGAAAGGGGTGAAGAGTGTTATTTTGGATCTTCGAGATAACCCAGGTGGGTATCTTGATAGTGCAGTGACCGTTGCATCTGAATTCGTTGGGACTGGTACGATTGTCGAAGAGCGCAGCCGACACTTTAGCGAGCCAAAGACTATGACAGCAAATCCAGGTGGTAATCTTACCAAGGTAAAGGTGATTGTACTGATTAATCAAGGCTCGGCCTCCGCGTCAGAGATTGCTGCTGGTGCCTTGAAGGACAATGGACGCGCCACTCTGGTAGGTGAGAGGTCGTTTGGCAAAGGAAGTGTGCAGGAAGTGAGGAAGCTCGCGAATGGTGCTCAGCTCAAGGTGACCGTCGCACATTGGTATACGCCAAATGGGGTGAATATATCCAAGGAAGGCATCGCACCAGATGTGGAAGTGAAGTTTACCAACGATGACTATAATGCGAATCGTGACCCTCAGCTCGAAAAAGCCCTCGATCTTGCTCGACAATAGTATCTATTCAAAATATCCTTCTCTGCAAACCCCTTGCGGCTATAGGTGCCTTACGCGTAGACTAGTATGGAAGAGGGAGGGTTACTAGTGGTACAAAAACAAGAGACAAAATACATATTCATTACCGGTGGAGTGGTTTCAGGCTCCGGAAAAGGAATCACCGCAGCATCGATCGGAGCCATCTTAAAAGCCAGAGGATTGCGGGTCAACATTCAAAAAATGGACCCGTATTTTAATTTTGATGCCGGGACCCTGAATCCAGCTGAGCATGGCGAGGTGTTTGTGACACAAGATGGGGCGGAGACCGACTTGGATCTCGGTCATTATGAGAGATTTCTTGATCAACAGCTTACTCGCCAAAGTTCAGTGATGAGTGGACAGGTCTACGCAAAAGTGTTTGCAGACGAGCGCGATGGTGCGTTTCTGGGTAAGACAGTACAGGTGATACCGCATATCACCGATGAATATCAGCGTCGCATCCTAGAGGCGGGTAAGGGTTTCGACGTGATGATGACTGAAGTTGGCGGTACGATCGGTGACTATGAGTCGCTGGCGGTCATCGACGCGCTTAGGCAGTTTAAGCGACGAGTTGGTGCTGAGAATGTTCTCTATGCCCATGTAGTGTTCCTGCCCTACTTAGCCGCTTCAAAGGAGCTTAAGTCAAAGCCGGCACAAAACTCGGTGCGAGATCTGCGTGAAGTTGGTATCCAGCCCGACATTCTGGCGGTGCGTACAGACCACCCAATCAAAGCGAGCATCTTCGAGAAGCTCTCGCAATTTTGCGATGTTGATAAAGAGGCGATAGTTGGTTTGCCGACAGCCAAAACGGTCTACGAAGTGCCGTTACGCATGGAGGAATCGGGGATCGGTGAATATATTTGTAAGCGTCTGGGTGTCACTTGTCGTAAGCCAGATTTGCGATCGTGGGAGAACCTCGTTGATACAATCATGAGCAATATGCCTGAAGTGCGTATCGGGATTGTGGCCAAATACCTTGATCATGAGGACACATATTTGTCGGTCGTGGAGGCACTCCGGGCTGCTGCTTGGGCGACTGGACGTAGGCTCACATTTGACTGGATTGATGCTGAAAAATTGACTCAAACGACCAAGCCGCTTGAGAAAGTTGATGGTATTCTCGTGCCTGGCGGTTTTGGACAGCGTGGCGTGGAGGGCAAGATCATTGCTGCACAGTACGCTCGTGAGCATCGCGTGCCATATCTAGGTATTTGCCTTGGCTTGCAGGTTGCAGTGATTGAATTTGCACGACATGTAGCGGGGCTGGCGGACGCCCATTCTACTGAATTTCATCAAGAGACGAGCGCGCCGGTGGTGCATATTATGCCTGAGCAGATAGGAGTGCAGCTTGGCGGCAGCATGCGATTGGGCGACTATGATACCACCCTTGGATCTGGGTCCCTGGCAGAACAGCTCTATGGAAGTACAGATGTAGTGGAGCGGCATCGTCATCGTTTTGAAGTGAACAATGATTACCGAGACTTGTTGGGGCGTAAAGGCTTGCGCGTGAGCGGAACGTCTTATGGAGGTCAGTTGGTTGAAGTCGTCGAGCTACCTGATCATCCATTTTTCATTGCTTCGCAGTATCATCCTGAGTTTCTGTCTCGACCGCATCGACCGCATCCGTTATTCTCTGGATTTATCCAGGCAAGCTTGGGGTCTTTACCCCGTAAGCACGAACAGGTTACAATAGAGAGCAATAATAAGCGGAGTAAGACGAACAACTCATGACAAAAGCTAAGCCGATGATCTTACTCGTCGAGGATGACGAGGAGCTCGCAAGCGTCTATATGGCTCGATTCGAAGCCGAGGGCTTTGGGACTGCTTGGGCGAATAACGGTGAGCAAGCCCTTGCGAAAGTATTAGAAAGTAAACCAGATCTTATTTTGCTGGACATTATGATGCCGCGTGTGTCGGGTTTTGATGTGCTTGATATATTGCGCAATACGCCACAGACCAAGAATGCCAAGGTAGTGATGATGTCGGCACTATCGAGTGATCGGGATGTACAGAAAGCAAAAGCTCTCGGAGTCGATGATTATATTATCAAGAGCCAGGTCGCGATGGCGGATGTTGTACATATTGTAAAAAAGCATCTCGGGCTGCTCGATACTAAAGCTGCAGAATAGTTTTGTGACTCATTTGCACTAAAAATCACCCATCTGGGTAATTTTTAGATCTTACCTTCAGATTACGCCGCGGTCGACGTGTCGATGGTTACGACGGTCTTGCGTAGTGGCGCACCTGTGAAGCGACGCTTATTGATTTGCTTGAAGGCAACGCGACCTTCGGCCGCAGCGTGAATGGTGTAATCGCTTGACTGAAAAGTGTTTTCACCGGCTACATAAGTTTCACCACGTTGACGAATAATAATATCGCCAGTGGTTGCGAGCTGTCCGCCAAACAGCTTGACGCCTAGGCGCTTACCACGGGAATCGCGGCCGTTCTTTGTCGACCCTCCGGCCTTTGTCTTTGACATAGCTTATTGCTCCTTCTTGATCAATCTAACAATCATGCGGCCAACTTGTTGGTCTTGACGGCGATACGTCAGCCAACACGCTGAAGTTGGTGCAAACTGGTCAAAAGTATAGCCTATTTCCTCGATTGAGTCAAGGATTGAGAGATGATAATCACGTCCTTGCAAGTGCCAGTATGGCAGGGCGAAAACTAGGGATTTGATCTGATGTTGAGTACGGAAATTCGCTAAGACGGTGCGGTAGAGCTCATCGAGTGTTTGTTGTTCAGTGCGAATTTGCTGACGAGTTGCCGACGGACCAAATGGCTGTCCGAGATAACCTTCGGTAACTATGCGTAATGACTGGTCGGGAAGTCGTACGGTTTGAGCATCTTCGATCGAGAGTCTCACTGTATTGATAGGAGCATGGGTAGTGGCAAGCCACTCAAGATTACTGCGAGTTGCTTCTATCATGCGGTCCGACAGGTCACTTCCCGCAATTGGGTGATCCATCAGAGCGGCCTCCATTAGCACGACGCCTGTGCCGCAAAACGGGTCATATACTAATTCGCCCGCTTCGGGTTGTGCGAGATTAATGAGTGTTTGAGCGAGTTTTGGGGGGAGCATGCCCACTCGGGCATCTCGTACTGGCCGATCTCGATCGCGGTGTGCGTAGGCGTCAATATCTTGCACCCAATTAGTACGGCCAACCCACCATTGGCGTTTGCGCTCCCAGAGCACAATCTCCAAATGTCCTGGACTGAGCAGTTGATTATGGCGCACCTGAGCAGCGTTCAGGGCCGTGGATTGCTTGGCGGTCACGATGCGCACTGATCGACCATCCGACCTCAGGGTCTGTTTGAGCTGAATCCACGTATGCTTGTAGGTTGTTTCGGTGGCGCCTAACATACTCAGACCGATCGTGACTTTACCGTCTGATGGCAAGATTGTTGCTATGAGCTTTAAGATGTCTTCGGTAGACAGAGTGTCGATGACACCGAGAATCTCACCAGCTCTTTGCGAGCCGCCGATTTGGCTCCATCGAGGCGGGTTGCCGGCGCCAACGGCTACGGCTCCATGCTGCTCGAGTGATTCGGGGGTATCGCAAACTGCCGCCAGCTCAGCCAGAGCTAACGCTCGTTCGCGTCCGAGAATACTATACCAAGTCTTAGACATATCGAGTCATCAGTATACGCCGATTCGCCCAAGACGAATAGTCAGCAGTCATGCAAACAGGTACACTAGTTTAGGAAGTTATGAAAACTCGACAGTTATTCTTTTTTATAGTCGTGATTCTTTTGGGTGCTTTGGTCCTGCGCAATACCGGCCACCTTGAGGAATTGTTCCAGCTTTTGCGCAAGGTCAACCTACTGGTGCTGTTGCTTATCATCCCGGTGCGCTATGCATATTACTGGGCAAATACACGCTTTTATGGGCATTTTTACCTACTATATGGCAAGCGCATCAGTTATCGTGAGCTATTCCCGGCAGTCATGAGTATGAATTTTATAAATACCGTGATACCGAGTGGAGGGGTGTCGGGGCTGACTTACTTCACCAAGGCTTTTGAGCGGCGAGTTACTCACCGTCAAGCATTATTGGCGCAGGCATTTTGGTATATTGCGGTACTGTTGAGCATGGTGCTGGTTCTGGGCTTGAGCTTTCTAATATTACTTCTGACAAATGCGGTCGTGCCGGTCAGCTCGCGCTTAATCCTCGTGATGACTCTACTCTTACTGATTGGTGGATTCATTGTATTTGCACTGACGCTGAATGACTCCATCTTCATAAAGGCCCTATATGTACTCACGAGGCCGGCAAACTGGATTTTACGTCTACTGAAGCGCTCACCATTGACCGCAAAACACATCGAACGCTTTGTAGACGGCTATCACGAGCTTCTCGAGTTGTTTTGGGATCAGCCCAAGAGAGCCGTACAGCCATTTATGGATGCATTCACGACTATTTGTGTAGAGCTTGTAAGTATCACGATTGTGTTTCTGGCCTTTGGTACACTTGTGAATCCGGGTGCGGTTGGTGTGGCGTATATCTTGGCAATGTTCTTCTCGCTGGCATCGGTGTTTACGAATGGCATAGGTGCTTACGAAGCAGCGATGGTGGAGGTGTTTACGGCGCTTGGCTATCCGCTTGAGCTGAGTATATCGGTGACAGCGCTCTATCGCCTGATCTCCGTGTGGATGTTTATTCCGTTCGGACTCTATTTCTATCGCCATCGGGTGGCCCGCGAAATTGAAGAAGAGGAGGCGTAAGAGTATATGGAGGGGGAAATCCTCAGTGTTACTGAGCTTAGGGACTACGTCAATCAGACGCTTTCATATGCCTATCCAGCTGTCGTAGTGCAGGGTGAGGTGAGTAGCTTTAAGGTAAATCAGGGTAAATGGATATTTTTTGACCTCAAGGATGCTGAAACAACCATCGGTTGCTTTATGACCAAGTATCAGCTGAATACGATCATCGAAGACGGTATGTTGGTGCGTGTGACTGCGACGCCAAATCTCACTAAGTGGGGTAAGTTTTCTCTGACGGTTAAGGCTGTTGAACTGGCAGGTGAGGGATCGGTGAAGCAGGCATTTGAGAAGCTTAAGGCGCAGTTTGAAGCTGAAGGGTTGTTTGCACTTGAGCGCAAGCGGTTGTTGTCCGAGTATCCTGAGCATATCGGGCTCATTACCTCTTCAGAAGCAGCGGCTTATAATGACTTTTTGACCATAGTGCGTGACAGGTGGCCGCTGCTGACGATTAAACACATCCATGTGCATGTACAAGGTGTGCAGGCTCCCGCTGACGTAGTGGGTGCGATACAGCGGTTTAATCGTGACTACCCGACATTAGACGCCTTGGTGGTTATCCGTGGTGGAGGGAGCATGGAAGATTTGCAGGCATTTAATGACGAGCGAGTAGTGCGGGCAGTCTATGCGAGTAAGATCCCGACGATCGTTGGAATAGGGCATGAGGATGATGTGAGTCTGGCTGAGCTCGCTGCCGACGTGCGTGCCGCTACTCCAACAGATGCAGCTCGGCGACTTACGCCGGATCAAAAGGATGTGGCGCGATTGTTGCGCGATCAGGTGAAGGGGCAGAGCAGCTCCGTTCTGCGTTTACTTGAACGCGTTGAGCAGCTGATTCGGCAAACGAGTACATTGTTCCAACGGATTGAGGAGCGGGCGGAGCGGGCAGTCGCACAGTTGACCGAGCGGTTGCAGGTGAGTGTGGAGCAAATGCTTGCGCGGTACTCACAACGAGTCGCAATCGCGCAAACTGTCATACATGCGGCTGACCCACAGCGACTTCTGGCGCGCGGGTATGCGATAGTGCGACAAGACGATGTGATACTTCGAGACCCGGCGCAGGTACATCCGGAGCGCCCGATAGTGATACAATTAGCCAAAGGTGTATTGCGCGCTCGCTCTGTTGGGTCCCGTGCACAGTCGGTTACAGAGATAGATAAGGAGGCAGATGATGAGCAAATCAAACTTGAACTTTCGTGAGACTCTTGAAGAGCTTGAGTCAATAACTCGACAGCTCGAGTCAGATGAGATCGGGCTAGATGAAGCCATTGCACATTTTGAGCGGGGTAGTAAGCTTGCAGTACAACTTCAAGACGAGCTCAAAAAAGCACAGCTAAAGGTCGAAAAGATAAAGGCCCGGTTTGATGGTGAGCCGACAGATGGTATGTCGGTCGAGGGTATGATATTTGAGGCAGAAAGTATAGACAGCGAGTAAGAAAAGTTGTATAATCTCGCCATGTTACGAGACTATACAACTTACCTGATAAAAAACCAGCTGACCAATGTCAGCGATCGCAAAGCGCAAAAGTTGGTACGAACGATTGACCGATATTTGATGCTTGTTTTTGCTGCCGAGGATCGATTCGAAGTCGCACATTTGCTACCTGGGATCCGCAAACGTCGGTATGGTTCGCGGTTTGGTTTGACCGCACAAAGTTATCAAGGTGCATCGTCACTGACTTGGCATGAAGTGGTTCAAAAAGTTCAGTCTGAAATGCACTTCAAGACTGAAGAAGAGGCAATTCAAGCTCTAGAGACCTACCTACGCGCTCATCTCTCGGTTATGTCCGCTACTGCGCGCTTACAATTTGCACAAGCCTGTCCAGACGATCTGCTGAGGGTATATCTTCGTGTCCTCAACTCCTAATCTACCAAGCGCCCAGCTTGTAGATGTGGCAAAGCCTGACCATAACTTCTTTTTTAGCCTTAATCTCACCCCGAAGACTCTCCCTAGTTTACTGGTCATTGCTGGTGACCCAGGAGCACTTGCAGAGATTAATACCTGGCATACCATTACCCAGGCTTGGCACTGGTCGGCTCAGTATGTCTCGACCGACCGTACGGCTCATGTCTTACCGACAGGAGTTGTTACGAGCATTGAATCTGCTGGTCCGCAGATTCTAGTCAGTGATGTCATTGTCGCAGGTTTTGGGCTACATGTTGGCAGTCAAGAGCAGCTCTGGCTTGAGCGATTGCTTCGTGAAGTCACGACACAGGTGTATATTACTGCAGAACTTTTACCACTCTGTGTGCACGATCGAGGACTATTTAAAAAGCAGAATATTACGCCAGTCTGTGCGGTCGCTGAGTATATTTCACTGGCGAATAAACTGCGTCTGCCGGTACAGGTTCAACCAGGCAGAGGTATCTATAATGTGGCGGCTCTATTGCAAGCGATGCCGTTCACTGGAGAAATGCTCTGTGCGTATGATGCTGAGAGGGTTTATATATACCTGCGTAGCCAGGATCTGTTACTGCACGTACCGCGCGATGCTGCATTGACGCGGGAGATGTTGCGTACGTATCTTACGAGTATTTTGACTGCTGTGAGCGATAATACTCGAGCACGCGGGCAGATTCTTGATCAGGCGCGGGCAAGTCTGTACTTAGCGAGCCAGATTCGTGCTGACCTGACTCCAGATGATGCCATGAAACATCTGCGACAGCTGATAGACGCTGCCGCAGCAGCATAAGTGCTGTTTGAAAACGGATAACTACGACTCTTTATTCCAGCCGAACCAGGATTTGATTTGGTCGATCAGGGAAGGTGCATTTCCTGGAAGCGAAATTTGCTGAGTGCTGGTCGGCGTTTGATTTTGATTATCGGCTTGCTTTGGTACGGCATTTGGCAGGGGTGAGATTTGTTTAGCTGTAACGATTAATCGTTTCCAGCTAGTGCCTGGAGGTGTGCAGGTAATCAGCGTCAACTGTGGCTCGACAGTAGGTTGTAATACCGAGATCTCTGTTGGCTCAACGACTTTGAGATTTGTAACTTCGAAAACATATTTTTTCTGCTTATAATTCACTTGTATCTGGTCGCCGGCATTGAGCTTCTCGAGCAATGCAAAAATAAACTTGTAATTACCTGGTTCCCACCAATCATTTGAGGAGTGTCCAACGATGACGATGTTGCTTCGTTCGCCCGGAAGTGCCGTGCCGGCATAGTGCACCACGCCATTTTCGAGTGATTTTTGGATGGCTTGCTCGCTAATCGATTGCTCGAAGATGATGGGTGTATTTTGTACTTTTATCTTCGGGATGGAAATAATGTCCCCGGGCGGAGCGGCCTCAGCTGCTTCCGCTAAGGAGGCGGGGGTGTTTGATGACGCAGGTGATTCGGTCGCTACGGGAGCAGATGGCTGCGGCGGGTTGAGGAAATAGCCGAGCTGAACGCTTAAAGTTTGGAAGTTGAAGATCAGTAAGAACACCAGGAAGCTGACGAGGCTTACTCCCATATAGCGACGATTTCGCGCCGAAAATATTTGGTCGAGTTTGAGCGTAAGGGCAATTTTGCCAAACAATGTTGCAGCTTGTCGCTTCGGTTGAAGGCCCATGCCATATAGTTCGAAAACATCAAATTTGGGCGTTAAATTTGGGCGTACCTTTGGTGTAGCGGGGGCATGATCGAGACTTGGGATTTTGCCGAACTCTTCCAGATGCGAGGTCATAGCTGGCGCTTGTGGGTTATGAAATAATGGCGCGTCAACAGTAGGGTTTTGCACTACTGAAGTGGTGGTTGGCTCAGTCGCTTGTGGATGAACGATCTGCGGTTCGGGCTGTGGCGATTCGTGCTGGGTCCCAGGAGCACTGTGCTCAATAGGGTTTGCAACGGGTTGTGGTGCGGCTTCAAGTGTCCGATCTTGACCGGCTACAAGATCGGACATCTCGAGTGTTGGCTCGGGCTTCTTTGGCTTCGCGGGTTGATTTGATAATGGTGGTGTGTCTGGCATAAACTTTCAGATCATATTATAATACATCAGCGTCATATCAATAAATGACGCAGGATCGATTAGTATATCATATTCGCCAGAGTGGTGGAACTGGCAGACACGCACGACTCAAAATCGTGTGCGACTTGGTCGCGTGTGGGTTCGATTCCCACCTCTGGCACCAACAACAAACTAATCGGCTTTTTTGATGCCAACATGCGGGACGCGCGAAGCGCGTCCCAATGGTTTCCGCTTGAATTTCGCCCAGAATCAAAAGGGGAATTCGCCAAAAATGAATCCAAATCCGGCGCGCTTGCGCGCACCTGTTTTTCGCCAAGAAGCAGGTTCGA
>JADZGC010000003.1 GCA_020854115.1 bacterium
AATAATTGGGGTGTTTTCTAGAAAGCTTAACAAGCGCTCAGCCTTTGTCTCATTTTCAGCGGTAGCAATCAGAAATCGGCTGAAGAATAGAATATTCCCATTTATTTGGTTGATATAGAGCATTATCATCACGATATCTCCTGTGGTTGCACGACCTTGCCAGAGCTCAAATAGCTGCATACATATGGCCGCGAAGGCTACAAGGCGGGAAACAAAGAGTCTGCGACTGATTGACCAGCTCCAAATATTCGTAAGTTTGTTATTTAGCTCTAAAACTGTATGTGACTGGCGAAAGATACGGTTTCTTATTGTTGATTCTGCAGAGAGGCTCCGGATAGTTGCGTAATGTGAAAATCCTTCCGAGATCAATCCATAGCGTTTTTCGTCTGCGCGCCGAACATCTTTTCTGGGCTGCTTGGCTTTGAAATTTGCAATACGAAAGTCCCAGACATAAAACACCAAACTTATCAACACTAATAAGCCTGTAGCTGGGCTAGTCCATGTAATGATGGCAAGCGAAAAAAGAATAACCCCGCCGGGATCTAACAGGTTTTGTGAGACCATCATGATCCAGCTTAATAGACCGTTGATCCCAGCATTTATTTTTTCTTGTATTTTGCCTGAAGAGTTGGCCTCATAGTAATGATGAGATAGCTGCTGTGAGCGGAGAAAAATAACACGGAATAATCGATCATTTGCTAGATTATAAGTTTTGTCGGTGAGCCACCAACTCAGTCCATCGAAGAGGCTCATCAAGAATGCAAGTAATGATAAGGTAACAAATATAAGTCCAATGGTTGGTATAACTTGTTGAATAGTCTTACCGGTGACGAACGAAGGCCCCGTATCTACTATCCATTTAGTAAATATTGGCCAGAGAGAATTGATTGCAGCAAATAACAATGAAAATACTGCAATGAGGAATAGTCGAGGATAAATTCCCTTGAGAGAACCAGAGAGCTTTAAGAGATTCTTCATAATGCTCAGTATGACTTGTAGCGATTATATTTGACAAGTCTTTATTTTATTGTCCAGTTGTGCTATAATGGTTATGTTCAGTTAAGGGTGAGCATATGAGCCTGAAATCAGTCAATTCATCTGGCACAGAAGCAGAAAACCAGGCATAATACGATTACAAAGGATATGGCAAAGCGAACACGTAAATCAGCGCGGCCTCGAGCAGCCCGCAAGCCAACTGTCGAAAAAGATCCACTGCTCTCGAAGGCTGCCAAGCAAGACATCGCGGCAATCTTCGTCCTCGGTGTGGCGACTTTAATTATTATTGCGTTCTTCAATGGCGCAGGTTCGTTGGGTATAAACCTTGTTGCACTCCTAAAGACCCTCATCGGGCAGGCGGTGTATCCACTACCGTTTGCTTTGATCTTCTTGGCGTACGCACTCTTCCGTGTAAGTAAGTATGAGCTTAAGGCAAATAATTATTTTGGGCTGGTTGTGTTCTTTATATTACTTGCCGGTATCGTGCAGTTTGCTCTGGCTGGCAGCGGGTCGGAACTCTCAGAGTTGTCGACTCAAGGAGGTTTTATCGGCTACGGCTTGTGGATGCTCTTAAATCCATTGCTGACTCAGCCGGTTGCACTTTTTGTGCTCGTTCTCCTCGAACTCATTACGGTCATTATTGCTACAAATGTGCGGCTGGTCGAGCTTTGGCGTAAGCTGCGTCGCAAGAAGCTCGATGGCGAACCTGAACTGGAGGTGAAACAACCAGGCTTTACAGTGAGTACGAAGCTACCATTTCGCGGTACGGTCGGGGGTGAGGATGATAATAAGCCGAAGCAGCCAGCTCGTGCCGTGACTGCCACACTTGATAAGAACTGGAAGTATCCACCACTTGATCTCTTAAAGGGGATGTCGACGAAGGCTGATGCTGGCAATGAAAAAGAAAAAGCCGGTGTTATCGGTACGACCTTCAAGGAGTTTGGTATCGATGTAAAGATGGTCGGTGTCAATGTTGGTCCGACGGTAGCGCAGTATACTATGCGCCCTTCTACAGGTGTGAAG
Organism: bacterium; assembly: GCA_020854115.1. Classification (NCBI taxonomy): domain Bacteria; species bacterium. The sequence continues at coordinate 2,020 of JADZGC010000003.1, forward strand.
TTGAATAAAATCACGGCACTGGATCGCAACTTAGCGTTGGCGCTGAAAGCTCCTCAAGTACGCCTCGAAGCACCGATTCCCGGGACAGACCTAGTAGGCATCGAAGTGCCAAATGAAAAAGCAGCTCAAGTACGATTGCGTGACATCATGGAAAGCAAAGATATGCAATCTAAGCCCAGCAAGCTGGAATTTGTGCTCGGTCGTGACGTAGCAGGCGATATCCTTACGGCTGACTTGGCGAGTATGCCGCACCTTCTCGTCGCCGGTACGACTGGCTCCGGTAAGTCAGTCATGATCAATACACTACTGACCTCCTTCTTATATCGCAACTCTCCAGCAGAACTTAGGCTCATCTTGGTCGATCCAAAGCGGGTTGAGATGACACTCTATAATGACATCCCGCATCTGCTTACGCCAGTGATTTATGAGCCTGACAAGACCATTTCAGCTCTCAAGTGGGCAGTGAGTGAGATGGATCGACGCCTGAAGCTGCTTGCGGATAGGACGAAGCGAAATATCGGCGAATATAACGCACAAAAAGACGTCGAGCCGATGCCATACATTGTGATTGTATTAGATGAGTTTTCAGACCTCATGGCGGTAGCCGGTAAGGACGTTGAGGCGCTTATCGTGCGCATTGCTC
>JADZGC010000004.1 GCA_020854115.1 bacterium
ATATAATCCTAAGGGTGATCTGACAGATTTAGCTGCAGCATTACCGAGTCTGGGTATTCTAGTCAAGGGTGATGTATTTATTGCGCCAGAAGTGCAGCGACTAGATGCATATATCTTTGCTACCGGCAAGATCTATACCTGCTCGGCCTATCCTAGCCAGACAACAGGTTATAAGGATCCGGCTGCGGTAGCCCAGGCGCAACAATGCAACAATCAACTAAAGGTGCGAGGCGGATTATATGGTCTTGGCGGCGTTCTCTTGGGACGAAACTATTTCCAGAATAATACTGATCTTCCAGTATCAAATGTGAACTTCGATTATCAGCAGCCAGACAAGTATTGGGGCGAGCCGGCAGAAAACATCATTGGTAATGGCATGAGTATGATCACTGCTCCTCCTGGGTTTGATCTATTGCCGAACGGCAACAAGGACGATCTAACCTATCTACAGGGTAATTTTACGCCCAAATTCTAGCTGGCGGCACCACATAGTAGATTTAGGGGTATTTTAAAAATCCCTGCCTATAGTCGTCCCATTACGCAAAGTAGTTATGGTAAAATTAGGAAGGAATTATCATAACCAAGATGCAAGTATTTACAGAAGACGAACATTACTTTGGTGTAGACCTCGGCAACTCCGGGATCCGACTCGTCGAGCTCAAAAACATTCACGATAAGCCAACACTTGTGACTTATGGTGATATTGAATTACCACAGGGGATCATGAGCTCGGACGCACCTGCTGACCTCGAGAGAGTAGCTGCTGCGCTCAAACAGTTAGCTAGCGATGCGCGTGTGAGCACCAAGAACGTTGTGGCTGGTTTGCCAGCTAGTAAGGTATTCGCTAGCATTATCAAGATGCCGCAGATGAGTGAGCAAGAGATCGCGCACTCTATTCGCTACCAAGCTGATAAATATATCCCGATGCCGCTCGAGCAAGTGAAGCTCGATTTTACGAAAGTCACCCAGGCGAAGGATGTGGCTGAGATTGATGTCTTGCTCGTCGCCACACCGACGGTTGTAGCGAATAAGTATCTCAGTATCTTCCAGTCCGCAGGTCTAGAGCTGATGGCACTGGATGTGAACGCTATAGCACAAGCTCGGGCGATGGTGCCAGCAGCCGATGTGGATGTGATATTGGTGGACTTTACATCACTTACAACGGACATAGCACTAGTCGCAAAGGGTGTCACTGGGCTAATTCGCTCGGTCAATATTGGCGCGAAGTCACTCATTCGTGTGACGGCGCAAAACCTCGGCCTTGATGAGGTTCAGGCGGAGCAGTTTGTGCGCAAGTTTGGCATGACGCAGACCAAACTAGAGGGTCAAGTGTATCGAGCAATGAAGCCACTACTCGATAATATTGTCGATGAGATTCGTAAATCGATAGACTTCTTTTATTCACAAGGCAGCACTGGTAAGATCGAGAAGATCGTCATTACCGGCGGGCCTGCTGCTATGCCTGAGCTTCCTGTGTATCTTGCAAATGCCCTTGGGCTAGCCGTTGAGATAGGTAACCCATGGCAAAAGATTAGTTATTCGCGCGACTTTACCGAACGACTCGCTGGTATGGCGTTATCATACTCGACGTCCGTTGGTCTCGCTCTAAGGAATATGGTGTAGATATGTCGCTTCGAGTTAACCTGCTACCAGAGGCTCGAATCCTCAAGCTTAAGAACCAGCAGACACGTCGTATGGTGACAATTGTCTGTCTTTTAATTGTGACGAGCGTTGGTGCATCGATTGTTATCTTGTTGCTGCTACTAGGTACGCGGGCACTTCAGTACAACAGCAATAGTGGCACAATTGATAAGCTCAAGAAGGATATAGAGAATAAGATGACGGTCGAGCAGGATGTTGCTTGGTTTAATGACTCGCTCGATGCATCGTACACTATAAGCAATAGTCGTATTTTGATAAGTCAACTGTTTGATCAATTGACTCAAGCATTGCCGAAAGAGGTCAAAATGACGGCGCTCACAGTAGATCCTAGTTATCAGGTTAAGGCAACGGTGACTGCCCCTGACTTTAATACTGTGGCACTGTTTGGTAATGCCCTAAGTACATTTAACACGTATGCCGAGAAGCGCATACCTGGCATGGACCAAAAGGCAGTTTTTACGGAAGTAAAAATTGACTCAGTTTCAAACAAAAAAAATCAAAGCGCTGAGCAGAAGGAATTTACGGTGGTATTCACGGTAGACAAAGATTTAGTACAGAAGTTTCGCAACGACGCAAGTAAGACTGGACAGGGATCATAATAATGGCGCCTAAGAAACCAGATGCCACTAAGAAATTACAGGTTCCTGAGACACGCTTAACTCAGTTGCAACAAACTAATATGCGTAATTTCTTGATCATTACGATTGCCGGTACAGTGCTTTCGGTGCTAGTGGGTGGATACTTCATATATCAGTTAGCCCAAGCCAACATCAAGAAGTCAAACGAGATCAAGGCTCAAGATATCTACATAGGCTTGGTGAAGAAAAAAGTTGAAATACTACAAAAGTCAGAGGCGCAGCTCAATAGGATCAAAACAGCTGACTCTACAGGAGTATCTGATTTTTCGCGTATTACAGAACGTGTCTTGCCGCCAACCGATGATCTAGGCACTATTCTCACTATTTTTCAAAAGCTTCAGTCCCAAACACTCGTACAGATAGATGACGTATCAAAGGAAGTAAATACTCTCGCTGCGCCGACAGCGACTGCAGGGGGGAGTAGCGCTTCGACGAGTAGCAGTGCGACTTCTTCGTTCCAATTAAGCTTCAAGTCAACTGGAACGTATGATCAGATTAAGAACTTTCTCAAATCCATAGAGGCGTCGCAGCGAGTATTTGACTTCTCGACCCTCAAGATATCGGCAGAGAGCAATATTTTGTCACTTGATATGACCTACAATCTTTATTTCAAAGAAAAACCATCGATTGCTGATACCGAAATGCTGCTATCCGACTATCAGAAGAAGCATGCTGAAGGGAGCGCACAATGAAACGACGCGATATGATCGGGCTCGTCATCGCAATTGCGATTTTTGTGGCCGCGGGAGTGCTGCTGTACTCTCAGCTCGCTCCGGCACCGCAGGATAGTGGCATCAAGGTGACTATTCCGCGTCCGGTGACTATGCCGCTCGATGAGGCGGATACGAGTCAGCCAAATGATCGAACAAAGCTTGACGAGCTCAAGAAGCTGACAGATTTCTCGACACCACAGAAATGTATTGATCAGCCTGACAGATGTGGTGGCAATACGCAGATATTTGGACAATAGGAGGCGAACATGCTGACGCTTGATAATCAGCGCCAAATCGAGACCCTCATCACGCAAGGCCAAATTGTTAAGCCTGATATTCTCGAGATCGCCAAGCTACGGGCGGTCAAGGAGAATAAAGGGCTATTGCAGATATTGTTAGACATGGAAGCAATCAACGAAGAAGATTCGGTGAAGCTGATTGCTATAGCTAAGAAAATCCCTTTTGCTGATCTTGTACATTTAGATAGGCCGATCGACAAGAAGCTCACAGAGCTATTGCCGCAGGAGGTGGCTCGAGAATATATGGCGGTGCCTTTCGGTGTGTCTAACGGTACACTTAACGTCGCAATGCTCGATCCGACCAATCTGCAAGCGGTGGACTTCGTGTCTCGCAAGACGGGCTATCCTATCACGGCTTATATAGCATCGCAGGCGGGCATCAATCGCGTACTGGGGATGTATGCTGACCGCTATAGCAAAGAGATCGAGGATGTCCTCAAGAATGTTGCGTCAGCCGAGAAAGAAGAGGCTGCAGCCGCTAAGAAAGAGCAAGTCGATAAATCTAAAGCCCAAAATATTGTCCAAGACGCGCCAATTACTCGCGCGCTCAACACCATACTCGAATACGCGATTAACTCTCAGGCGTCAGATATCCATGTCGAGCCACGTCAGCATGAGCTGAAGATTCGCTTTCGTATAGATGGCATGCTTCAGGAAGTTATGACACTGCCCAAGTCGACTGAGCCGGCTTTGATTTCTCGCATCAAGATTCTCTCCAATCTCAAGATCGACGAGCACCGCATGACACAGGACGGACAGGCGGTCTATATGTTTGAAGGTCGTGAAGTGGACTTACGTATTGCGATTGCGCCGATTACGTACGGCGAGCAGGTAGTAATTCGTATCCTCGACAAGAATGCGCACCAGATCACTCTCGACTCGCTTGGTTTTCGTGGTCGCAGTTTGCGCCTTATTCAATCAGGCATGCACAAGCCGCATGGCATGATCCTCTCCACGGGCCCAACTGGCTCGGGTAAATCCACGACACTGTACGCAGTCGTACAGGCGATTAAGAGTGTCACGCTCAATATTGTCACGCTTGAGGATCCTGTGGAATACAAGATGGACGGAATTAATCAAATCCAGGTCAACACAGCTGTCGGTCTGACCTTCGCAAATGGGCTGCGTTCAATCTTGCGTCAAGATCCAAATGTGGTGCTGGTAGGGGAAATTCGTGACTCTGAGACGGCTGATCTGGCTGTACAGGCGGCGCTTACGGGACACACGGTGCTCTCTACGCTGCACACCAACTCGGCTTCAGGCGTATTGCCTCGTCTGCTCGACATGAAGATCGAGCCGTTCCTGATCGCATCGACGGTCAATACGGTGATTGGGCAGCGCTTGGTGCGAAAGGTGTGTCAGAAGTGCAAGAAGTCGTATGCGGCATCGCCTTCAGCGATTCAAATAATAAACAAGATCATTGGGTCATTTTTGCCGAAGACACCAGAAGAGCAGAAGGCTAAGGCGGAAGAATATGGCTACGAAGGTTTGCCCTTATATAGTGAAACCGCTTATACTTTATACAAGGGGGAAGGCTGCGCCGACTGTAAGGAAGGCTATGCTGGTCGTATCGGTATCTTTGAAGTGTATGAAATGAACCCAGCTATGGAGAAGTTGCTGCTCGCACACGCGACTACAACCGATATCCAGGCGCAGGCCATCAAGGACGGCATGCTCACTATGCAGCAAGATGGGTATCTCAAAGCTTTGACAGGTATTTCTACGATCGAGGAAGTGTCGCGCGTAGCGACGGATCATTAAGTAATTATTTCTATGCCCCCAACGAATACCACTCCCACACCTCCATCCCAGCCAACCCAAAGCCAGGCTGGCACGATGCCGCCGCAGTCGTCTGTCACCGACGGCTTGGCGACGTCGGGCATCATCCGCGCGCAGAATCCACTGGCATCGACTGGACAAACGGTAGAAATTCCCGACCAGCCGCTTGTCGAAAACATTGCTCCAGCAGTCTCGCTCGAGGGTGGGGTTGGTGTGCCTACGGCACCGATAGTAGTACCGACCTCCAGTTTGGATGACGAAGACATGGATATGCCACCGAGCCTGCCGCAGTCTCCACAGGCTGGGGGAGTAAGTGTTACCCCCGGTGGTCAAGTGTTGGATCAAGGTCCTGTGGCAGTTCAAGCCCCGGCCATGCAGCCAGTACAGAAGTCAGACCAAGCTGTAGCCGAAGCTGATCAAGTGCATAATATTCGATCTAGTGGTGGGCATGCCACGATCGAGCCATATCTCGAAGAAGTGATTCGTCGTGACGCCTCTGATATCCACTTGCAGGTTGGTTTGCCGGCCATGCTGCGTGTCGATGGTTCATTATCGCCAATTCGTGATTCGAAGGAGCTGACGGCTGATGATATCGATGAAATTATCTTCAATCTCCTCGACGAAGAGCAAAAAGAAATCTACACGCATGACAAAGAAATCGACTTTTCGTTTGCGTATGGCGATCTCGGTCGTTTTCGCGTTAATGCCTTCCATGAGAAGGGGAATCCAGCTGGCGCGTTTCGCTTGATCCCCAATAAGATTCGCACCGTCGAGGAGCTCGGCTTGCCGGCCGTGGTCAATAAGATGACGGATTTCCCGCGTGGCCTGGTGCTTGTTACTGGCCCGACCGGTTCCGGTAAGAGTACTTCCTTGGCCGCAATGGTGGATCGCATCAATCGTGAGAAAGCACTGCACATAATCACGATAGAAGACCCGATTGAGTATCAGCATCATCATAAGAAATCGATCGTTGTACAGCGTGAAGTACACTTCGATACGCCGAGCTTCTCAGCGGCACTCCGCAGTGCTTTGCGTGAAGACCCGGACGTAGTGCTCATCGGTGAGATGCGTGATCTCGAAACTATCTCGACAGCAATCACTGTCGCTGAGACTGGTCACTTGGTACTTGCGACGTTGCACACCAACTCGGCCGCTAGCTCGATTGATCGTATGATCGACGTCTTCCCTCCACACCAGCAGCAACAGATCCGCATACAGTTGTCGGGGATTCTCCAGGCTGTGGTAGCGCAGCGACTGATTCCGATGATTGGTGGTGGGAGATTGGCTGCCGCAGAGATTCTGATGGTGACGCCGGCGGTACGCAACATTATCCGTGAAGGCAAGACCCATCAGCTCGATGGTGTGATCCAGACTGGTGCTGAGTACGGCATGCAGTCGATGGACGCGACGTTGGCGCACCTTATCCATGAGGGCAAGATCAGCTATGAGGAGGCGAAGAATTATGCCGTCAATCTCGAAGAATTTGACCGCTTGATGCGGCAGTAGGGGATGCTGATCGATGATTGACTACAAATACAAGGCTAAAGACACGGTCACCGGACGGGTGATTGAGGGCTTTATTTCGGCCGACAACGAGATGGCGGCCGGCAAGCTGCTGATTAAGCAAAATCTCTACCCGATGGAGATTCATCCGAAGGGCGGTAGCGTACTTGGCGTCGGCTCCACGACTGGCCGGGTGCCGATCAAGGCCAAGGTGATCTTTACGCGTCAGATGGCAACGCTCATCAAGGCCGGTCTGCCAGTAGGTACTGCGCTTAATAGTGCCCTCGGCCAGATTGATAATAAGAAGTTGCAGACTATTATCTTTCGCATTGGTAAATCAGTCGAAGGCGGTACGGCCTTCTCTCAGGCTCTCGCGGAATATCCGGACAGTTTTAATCATATCTACGTCGCGATGGTGCAGGCTGGTGAAGCTAGTGGTACGCTTGATACTACTATGTTGCGCCTGGCTGATCAGATAGAGAAGGAAGCTGACATTATCTCCAAGATTCGCGGGGCGCTCGTCTATCCGGCATTGGTTATGTTGGTGATCATTGGCGTCTTGGTGTACATGCTTTCAAGCGTGGTGCCGCAGATTGAGACGCTTTACAAGAGCTTTAATAAGGAGCTACCCTTCGTTACTCAGCTTATTATTGCTGTTACAAATGCTTTTGGTAAGTATTGGCTTATCATTATTCCTGCAATCGTGGCGACCATATATGGCATATATATTTACACAAAATCACCTAGCGGACGTAAGCTGGTTGATCGATTGAAGATTACCTTGCCGCCCTTTAATCAGCTCTTGATCAAGATGTACATGGCGCGTTTCGCACGTGCGTTAGGCAGCTTAACGAGTAGCGGAATTCCAATTCTTGAGTCATTAAAGCTAGTGAGCGATAGTCTTAACAACATTCTACTGCAATCGGAGGTCGCTACATTGACGGAGCAGGTGAAGTCGGGTAGAGCGCTGTCGGAGTCACTTGCTAAGACTGAGTATTTCTTGCCTCTCGTAGGGCAAATGGTGAAGGTGGGTGAGGACTCAGGTACTATGGGGGATATGCTGGATAAGCTCGCGACCTTCTATGAAAATGAAGTGGATCAGCTAGTCAAAAACCTATCAACGCTCATAGAGCCGTTAATCATTATTTTCTTAGGATTCATGGTTATGATCATAATTGTTGGCATTCTGTTTCCTGTCTATTCTCTCGTCGGCTCTGGTCTGTAATGCAGTTGACGTCGTGTGTCATTTTGTTATGATAAGCATAAGCTTTATCGCTCACAAAATTATTTAGGAGGAATTATGAAAAATCAGTCATTAAGAAAAGGTTTTACCTTGATCGAAGTCGTGATTGTGTTGGCTATTGCTGCGTTAATCATGGTGGTAGTGTTCTTGGCGGTTCAAGGGGCACAGAGGGGCCAGCGTGATAACACACGTAAGGATATTGCGAATCGCACTCTGTCAGCAGTAACTGCCTTTAAGGGTAATAATAGTGGCACGCCACCTACGACAGCTGCCCATATGACCGATTTGGCGAATAACTATATGCGTGCAACTAGTGGAACCTTGACAGCTCAGGGTATGACATTTACCTGGCAAACTGGCGCTCTTGGTGCTTGTCCTCAAACTGCTCCAGGTACGGGTGGTCCGGTTCGAGTGCAATCAGGCGCAACCGATACTGTTAGTGTCTGTCTTGAAGCTGCAGCTGCGGCATACAGCGTAAATAACTAAGGATTAATACATCCTACTTTAAAAGCCCCTATAGGGGCTTTTAAAGTAGGACTCGGATGCCTGTATAATCTAGTTATGTTTACCTTATCAATCGCCCTACCATCCTTGCTAGTGGCTCTGTATGGCCTGCTTGTCGGTAGTTTTTTAAATGCCTGGATATGGCGCCTCGCCCATGGCAAGCATGTCTCTCGGGGGCGCAGCATGTGTCCGCACTGCCATACGCAGCTGAAGTGGTATGAGCTTATCCCTGTTTTGAGCTACATTGGCCTACGGGGGCGCTGTCGTACGTGTCATAAGTCGATCAGTTTTCAGTATCCGCTCGTTGAGCTCCTTACAGCGTTATCATGGGTTGGGCTCTTTGTGTACTTTCAGCCGAAGACTTCATTTGGAATGGCAGAGTTTGGAGTGTGGCTTGTGGTTACAACACTGCTCATTGCTTCGTTCGTTTATGATTGGCTGCATATGGAGCTCCCAGATCAATTCACGATTCCAGCGATTGTCGTTGCAGCAAGTTGGCTCGTGGTGAGGTGGTTGTTGTTTCACGAATCAAGCCTGGCGATATCACAGCTGATTTGTGCCGGGCTGTTTGGTGGATTTTACTTGCTTATGTGGTTTGGTTCGCGTGGCAAGTGGCTGGGGGACGGGGATATAAGGCTTGCTGTACTGATGGGGTTGATACTTACTCCTACGCAGCTAGTGGTAGCGATATTTGCGACGTACTTTATTGGAGCTGTGATAAGCCTGGTGCTCATAGTATTGAAGTTTAAGACGCGCAAGGATGCTATCGCATTTGGACCATTTCTTATCATCGGTATGTACGTAGGGTTCTTTGCCGGGGAGAGACTACTGGATGCATACTTCAAGCTGCTGACCTAGATCAAGCACAAGTGGTATAATTGTACTAAGTATGAAATCATCACCACGCCCGATGGGGTTATCTTTGATCGAACTTGTTATCACACTCGCTATTGCTGGCTTATTGACGGCTGGCTCATTTGCTTGGTATTCGACGCAGCGCAGCTCGCAGTTTTATGACGGTGCGAGACAAATAGAGTCGCAACTCAAGGACATTCAGACAAGTATCCTTACCAACGAAGTGCCAGATCCCTTGCTGATACCCACTCCCAACAACCTGACGCGAATCGGCCATACGGTTTTTGCATCCTCGGTGACTGCAAACGGTACCGATAGCGCATCTGCAAATCCTACATTTGCTAGGCAGCTTACCGTAAGGTCCTATACTGCTCAATACAATATGGACACGGGGCGAATTATTTCCGTAGCTATTACAAGTCCGTATGTAGATCGGCAGGTAACATTACCTGCAGGTATGGTTTATAGGGGTATGCGTATACTGCGAAGTCCAAGTCCTCCCGGTGCGCCCTGCGCCGATTTGAACAACTGGTCTTCGAGTAATACGCAAGCAGCTGCTCTCATTGAAGGTGCAGCGAGTATTAATACGATTACGTTTCGACAAGAGCCAAAAGCGTTGAATTATTTTGTCGGCAGCGGGGTAGTTGCAGATTATACTGCTTGGGGCGGGGATAACCCTGCCCCTGGAGTTGCTGCATCTATACCCTGTGGAGTAATGTGGGAGTTTTGGAGTCAGGAAATGATAGGTGGTAACCCAAGATTCAGGGCTGAAATAGTATATAATTTCGCCACATCAAGCTTTAGATTGGTGACACACTGATGACAAAGCAGACGGCTCCAAAAGGCATGACACTTGTAGAGATACTGTTTGCATTTGCCGTCATCGGAACAGTAGTGACGGTGGCCTATTCAGCGGCCTTACGAGCCTGGCGCACGGCGGTGTCGGCTAATCAGCGTACGCAAGCCCAATATCTCGCTCAGGATCAACTCGAGCGCGCTCGAGCGTATCGTAGTCTCTCGGTAACAAATGATCCTACATTGACGCAGACGAGCATGGATTGGAATGGTTTTCTAAACCAACTACATGGTCCAACTGGCATGCACCTTGCTACTTCCACCAGTCTAGGGCTCATCTGGGATGTGAATAATGGTCCCATCGGCCTCCGTGTTCCGGGTGACGATGCGACGAATTATACTGTAGCCTTACGATCTGAAGGGGTATATTGTTCTAACGGTGCACGGAGCGCAGCCCCCGCTGGCTGCGGCGGTCCTCAAAATGTGACCTCAGTAGATCTTCAGGCAGTGGTTACATGGACGGCTGCAACAGGGGTTACTGATAATAGGCTGATTGCAACGACACAATTATTAGCGCCAAGCGAGTAGGATATTATGAAGAGAAACCATCATACATCATCTAAACGATCTGGTTTTACGCTCATTGAGCTGACGTTTTCGATTGCGTTTCTCTCGATGTTGGCCTTGGGTGCGACGATTAGCTTTGTGAATATTATCGGTATTTACAATCGCGCGCAGGGGCTGACTCGCACGCAAGATGCAGCCCGCAATGCAATGGATGCTTTGTCTCGAGATCTTGTCCGTACGACAGACGTACTTACTACACCTGCACCTACACTTGCTCCTGTAGCAGGAGTCAGTGGTGTCGCGCGGTTCCACTGTTTGCGCGATAGCGAGGGGGCATCTGAGAGAGGGTATGCGTTACTTCGGCTTGCCGACAATCGATTTCACCTGGCACGTCTGCAAAATTGCTCTACGCTTGCCAACTACCAGCTCCTAGCACCACTACCAACCTGGTCTACATCTACAGCTTCACCAGTATCGGATTGTGCGGACGCCTTTGTGATTAGGCAAGTCCCCAAATCTGTGCCGAAAGTGTGGCAGGTGACTGTGCGTGTAACCCAGGGGGATCGTGATCCGTGCGGGGCGCCAGATGCCAACGCTCGAGATACGCTTGCGGCGACAACAGTTTTAAGTACTCATGTCGTCAATCAATAGTGGTTTGCACGAGCATCGGATTGTAGTACTATGAAACTAGTTATGGTTCATCGAGTGAAATATTTCTGGAGGAACCGACATCAAGGTTCGGCCGCACTGCTGACGACAATAGCGATCTCGGCTGCATTGGTAGTATTGTTTGTTGGCATTACGACGATTACCACTCGCGAAGTCAGGCAATCGATTGCGACCGACCACTCCAATCGTGCCCTCTATGCCGCTCAAGCTGGCGTCGAAGATGCTGTGCGGCGCTTGAATGAGGATGTCGACTTTGCGAACGAAGAGAATACATGTAATGCAAGTAACAGCGGGAACGCAGTTGATGTAGGGGTCGGCACGAATGCTGCCTGGACGTGTAGAACAATATCGCTCCAGTCCTCGACTATCGAAGGACGACTTGATAAAGACCAAGCGGTGACGATCAATCTCGCCAAATCAGTAAAAAATGATGGTACGACACCGGCTGAAGTGAAATATATGAGTATTCAGTGGAGCAAGTCGGATTTTGATACGAATAACCCGGTTGGTAGCTTAACGACTTACGATCGCTTCTTGCCGGGTACGGGTGGATGGGGTAATCGAGCGGCAGCCATTCAGGTGACAGGTGTTTGGTTTCCGAAGCCTAACCTTGCAACTGCAGAGAAGCTCATAGATGGTACTTTACCTGTCCGAAGCCTCTTGCTGTCTCCGGTTAATTCAGGTGATGCAGATGGCGTACAGGACTTCTCTAATTGGAATCAGGCCTCGAATACTACACTGACAGACTTGAAATCTGGGATGAGCGTCAAGTGTGTAGCAGTCGCTACGTACTCATGCTCTGCTCCAGCCAACTTTGCAGGTGCTGCGAGCACATCGAATACTTACGCATTGGAAAAAATGATGGCCGCTCCTATATCAAACGGTGACGGTACCGCTGCTGTGGTTAAATGTCAGCTCTCCCAATGTAATCTTGTTTTGCGCTTGCAGGCCAGATATGCAGCCACTCACTTCCAGATCCGCTTCTATTACGAAGATGGCAGCACATTGAGAGAGGCTCTTGTGCAGGATGGTTATGCCACGATTGATGTAACAGCACGAAGTGCAACGTATTACCGGCGAGTTGTAGCGAAAAAGAAACTTCTACCGACCGTCACTGATGGGGTGTTTGATAATGCACTCTTCTCAGGGGGTCCGATTTGTAAGACCATGACTGTCTATAAAGACAATCGAGGTGCGCCGGATAAGGTACAGCAACCTGACGGTACTCTCATAGAAAATGCCCGCGCCGGCTACAATAGCTGCGATTAGTACTATTGCGTAAGTGTGGCGGAAGACTCTCAAGCTTTATTATCTGAGTGGAATTGTTTGTGGACTTCCTTAAGCTGTGGGTTTGTGAGATGAGTGTAGACCTGGGTAGTCGCGACATTGGCATGCCCGAGCATCTCTTGGACGCTGCGTAAGTCCGCGCCGTGCGAAAGCAGGTCGGTCGCGAATGAGTGCCTGAGTGTGTGTGGTGTTACTTTCTTGGTGATGCCGGCTTTGACGCGATATTTTTCGACGATGCGCTGCACGCTGCGAGTCGTTAGCCGCATCGGAGACTTGCTGTTGCTGGTATCGGCGCCAGAATAATGAATGAAGAGCGGCTCTTCCTCGTCGGTTCGTGAGTCAAGATAGGCTTTGAGCGCGTCTTTTGCAACATCGGTGAGAAACACGGGGCGGTCTTTTTGTCCTTTTCCACGGATAGTGAATTCGCCGGACTTGAGGTTGATATTTTTGCGATTTAGACTCACCAGCTCAGATACACGTAAGCCGCCGGAGAAGAGGAGTAACATCATGGCTCGGTCGCGCTTGGAGGCTTCATTGTCGCCAATCACCACCTCGATAAGTCGAGATACTTCCTCGGCCGTGAGAAAGGCGACTTGTGGGCGCTTGACGGTAGCAAGCTCGACTTTCTCAGGCGCTAATGAGGGGATATCGCGCTTCGCCAAGTACTTTAAGAATGTACGCATGGCGATGAGATGATAATTAATGGTCGTCAGACTCATGGTGCGCCCGTCGTCGCCAGTATGACGGTTGAGCCACTTGCGCCAGTCTGAGATGGTTTTCTGCGTAATTTTGGCAGGCTTGATATCGCCGGCAAACTCGTAGAAGCGATTGAGGTAGTGTGAATAATTTTCCATCGTCTTGAGGCTGCGGCCACGCTCTACTTCTAGGTGATCGAGGAAGTCGGCTAGATAATCACTAAACATAGTCCGAGCATAGCGCCTATTCCAGATAAGCGCAAGCAATATCTCGCTTGCAATTAACTGTGGACAAGCATAGAATGTGCGCGATGTCTAAAACTAGCTCAAAACAACCCGAAGAACCCCATCTCTTACCTAGGCACCTGGCCTTGCCGGTGCTGATTTTAGCTTTAATGACAGTTCCGTGGTTCTTTGGTGGGCGAGAACCGATGGGTTTATTAGTCAATAGTCTGCTTTCACTGGTACTCTTCGCATCCTGGTTGATCGTATCGCGGTATCAATCCTTGAAGGTAAGTATATATCCGCGTGCTATATTGTGGTCTCTGGTCGCGCTCTTGGCTTGGTCTGCAGTCGTACTACCACTGTCGATCTCGCGCTACACGAGTATTTTGTACCTGATACCATTCTTGCAGTCTGTCGTGGTCTTTGTAGTGGCGCGTGATGTGGTCGGAGACAAGTCTGCGCGACGGTTTATTTGGATGCTGTGGACGATGGTAGCACTGGTCGTCTTAGCGATTGGGGCGGTGATTTTTGTGACGGGTGATTATGATCGCATGACGTCGCTGTTCTATTGGGCGAACCCCTTGGCTACATATTTTATAGTCGCATTGCTAGCTTCCATTCAGCTTATGGAAGAGCACAATACCGAGCAGCAACAACGTAAGCTATGGCTGATTGCGGCCGGCCTTTTTGGTGGCGGACTTATTCTGACATATTCACGAGCTGCATGGTTGATCGTGCTGGTGGTGTTAGTGTTGATGGCTTACTCCAGAAAAGACAAAAAAGCATTGCTCACTACTCTCGCAAAAGTTGCAGTGATCGCAGCAGTGACGGCAGCAGTGCTTGTGACCGTGCGCGTGGCTTTCTTCCGTACTCCGACGATCAATGTCAGCCAGCGGGTGGCTGAGTCGACTACGTCCACCAGTGTGACGGATCGATTTGCATACTGGCGTGAGTCGACGGCAATTTTCTCGGCACGCCCTTTGACGGGGTGGGGGATCGGTACTTTTAAGGAAATACACGCTACGTATCAAGAAGGACCGACCACTGCTGGGGATAATCCGCACTCGACGATCTTCCAGGCATTTGCTGAGCTCGGCGTCGTAGGAGCTGGCATATTCTTACTCTTTATCGGTGCGCTTGCGCGCTATGCGTATCAGATGTTGCGCGATCCAAAGGTAGAGACTTGGCGTAAGACAGCTATGCTTGCGGTGATCGCGATAGGGCTGCATAGTTTTCTTGATCTTGTTTCGAATTATCCGGTTCTGATTCTGACCCTAGCACTTTTCTTGGCGATGGCTTTACCGATAACTGAGCACGTGCATCAGATGCGAATAAAGTCTTGGCGCTTAGGCGTACCCCTAATTGCTTTTGGACTGCTCCTGACGGGCAGTGCGGTGTACACGTATTACAATTATCTTTCGGCGGTTGATACGGAATTTGCAAGCTTGCAGGCAGGCCTTGACCCAGATGACGCGGCAGCTCGCTATGTCGATGTATTTACGCGTCCAGTTTATGATCCAAATTATTTATCTGACGCAGCACTCTTGCAGGTCAGTCGCTACCTTACAGAAGAATCTGCACCGGTTTCTCTCCTAGAAGACGGTGAGCGGTACGCCCGACTTGGCATAAGTCGTGAGCCCTATGATGAGAAACATCATTTCGCACTCGCGCAGATACTTGAGAACCAAGGCAAGACCACTGAGGCCTTGAAGGAATACCAGCGTACACTCGAGCTTGATCCATACAACTATCCGCCATATCAGGCTGCCTATGCGAAGCTTTTGCGACGCGAGGGATATGTCGATGAAGCGATCGAGGTCTTGCTGCCGGTCGAGCGCGCATATACCGATGAAGTGATTGCGAATCGGGCACCATTCGGCCTGAAGTCTCAAGTGGCAGCGGCTGAAGTGCTGTTGACGGATCTCTATATTGAGCGAGGTAAACTGGATAATGCCGCATACTCATTTGGGCGAGTCAAAGCTCTCGTACCACAGGACGATCCAGTGGTTAATCTACTGCAGACGAAGCTCGACGCAGCCAAAAAATAGAGGGCGTACAGAGCTTGTCTTAAGTAGTAACATTCGCCCCAGCATCTGTGAAGCTGGTACAATAGCCTCTAGCAATGAGTATTTCGGCCCAGCTTCTTGATCTCGCAGTCCACACGATTAACTCGGTAGGGTACCTCGGTATTGGGCTTATATTATTCGTCGTAAATATAGGAGTGCCTATTCCTTCCGAGGCAGTACTAATTTTGGCTGGCGCGGTGGTGCACGCCGGTACTTTGCAGCTTTGGGTGATCTTGATGATTGGGGTCTTTGTACAGACAGCGGGGTGTATTGTTGCGTATAGGATAGGACAATACGGCGGGGCACCATTTGTGAAGCGTTACGGTAAATATTTGCTAATTTCTCACGAGGATTATGCAAAAACCCAACGCTGGTTTGCGAAGCATGGCTCGCGAGCGATCTTTATCTCGTTGCTAACCCCTGTCGTCAGGGCTTTTATTGGCATAGTTGCTGGTACGAATAAGGTGGACTTCAAGAAGTTCGTCATACAATGTCTGCTTGGTTCGACGATATGGACCGTGTTGTGGGTCGCCATTGGCTGGTTTCTTGGGGATAGCTGGCGTGCATATTATGACTATATGCATTATGTGGATTATGCGGTTATCTTGCTGGTGGTATTTTTCGCTGTACGTTTCATCTGGAAGAAAATGCGGATTGCACCACAGCAGGCTGGGCGAGGTAAGCGGCCGTAGTGATGTCACATGATTTGATAGCCAAGTTGCCTAACGACCTTCGCCTGATTGCACGTCGTATGACCGATGCGGACAGTGTGACGGTGCATGTTTCTGTGGGGGCTGGGGCTCGACACGAAGATATGGAGCACGAGTATGGCGTATCGCATTTTCTCGAGCATTTGCTCTTCCGCGGTAGTCAGCGCTATCCGTTGCCAAAAGACATTTATGCTGCGATTGATGGTGTTGGTGGACATCATAACGCCTATACGACTCACGAACTCACGACCTTCTTTATCAAGGTACCAAAGGATTCTCTCACGACAGCGCTCGATGTGTTGGCAGATCTCGTGCAGCGACCGCTCTTTGATCCGCGCGAGATAGATCGCGAGCGTGGTGTGATCTTGGAGGAAATGAATGTCTATCGAGACGATCCATCACAGCACGTATTTGACTATGTGGGCGGCCTACTTTGGCCACAGAACGGCTTGCGATCGGATATCCTTGGAAGTGAAGATATTATCCGTTCATTACCGCCAGAGTTGATTAAGAATTACCACACAGGTACATACACCCCCGATAATGTCGTGGTCTCGGTGGCTGGAAATGTGAAGACAGACATTCTCCATAGCCTAGTGGAGCAGAAGTTTGGTGGCTGGCAGGGGGCATATGGCCATAGGCGCGATCAAGGTTCATCGATCATAGCGCCAGAGAGGATGCATATCTTCCAGCGTGATACAAATCAGGTGCATGTCGTGTTTGCGGCGCGCGGGGTGCCATTGCGACACCCAGATGAAGCGGCGCTAAAAGTTCTGACGGCGATACTCGGCCGTGGCTCGTCATCTCGACTGTATGCAAATATCCGCGAACAACGAGGCCTGGCGTATGTCGTCGATATGCGCTCGGTGGGGTACACCGACACGGGTGAGTGGACCATTTATGCGGGTGTGCGTTCCGATAGCCTCGAGGAAGTAGTCGAGGCAGTGATGCGAGAGCTGCGTGCCATTCGTGAGCAAGGAGTGAAAACAGAGGAGCTTGATCGTACGAAGCAACTGTTGCGGGGGCGCGTCATTATGGGGCAAGAAACCAATGCTGCAGTAGCGGATCGATTGGGCTCTGAGTTATTATTGACGGGATCGGTGCGGACGATGGATGAGATGATTGACGCGATTATGCGGGTTACAGCCGATGACGTGTTGCGGGTCGCTCAGCGCTATCTCGATCCGTCGGCGATTCGTTTGTCTATCATTGCGTCAGTAAGTGATGAGTCACAGCGTCGCATCGAACAGATCATTAATGAAGTGTGAGGAAATATGTATGAGTGATCGAAAGCCATTAAATGAACAGGTGTTGGTATTACTGGGGCCAGATGCAAAAAAACTCCAGGCTTTGCGCAACGAACGGACACTCGTCTTGATTAAGCCCGATGCGGTGAAGCGCCAAATTGTCGGCGAGCTAATCACACGCTTTGAGCGCAAGGGATTGAAGCTAGCCGGCATGAAATTAGTGCAGCCGACTGACGCTACGGCCGGCCAACACTACACTGATAGCGAGCAGTGGCTCAAGGATAGCGGCGAAAGAACCTACAATTCATATCTAGACAAGGGTATCGAGCCGCCGATGTCGGCACGCGAGTTGGCCCTGAATACACGCCGCAAATTGATGGAAGGGCTACAAGCTGGGCCGGTGGTGGCCTTGGTGTTGCAAGGTGCTCATGTTATTGAGATCGTGCGCAAGATGCGCGGTGCGACCAGTCCGCAAGTTGCTGACGTGGGGACGATCGGGTTTGACTAATCGGTTGATTCGTATGAGTTGGCCGATGCTGGCGATTGGCCGATTCGCAATGTGATTCACGCTAGTGATAGCGCCGAGAATGCTGAGCGCGAGATTAAGATCTGGTTTAAGCTAGGCGAACTGGTTGATTATACGAGCGGGATCGAGCAGATTCTCTATTCTAAAGAGTGGGATAAGTAAAACAGAATCAAGTGGCGTCCCCGGAGAGATTCGAACTCCCGACGCCCTCCTTAGGACGGAGGCGCTCTATCCACTGAGCTACGGGGACATATACTAAAGGGCGCACCCATTATATCAGGCGTTTCAGATATGCGCGAACCGAAAGGCTTTATTCTTCAGGTGCTGCCTGGTAGCATAAGCGTATGACCAAGCGTGATCGCGTGATTGAGCGGGCTGCTCAACATGATGTCGATGATGGCCACGAGCCGGACGTGATTTTCGTAGAGCGGCAGTTTCCGATTGTGTTGCGAATACCGTTGATAGTGGGATTATTGATTGTCCTGGTAGGGCTCGTGCCTTGGTCGATTGCTACAGCGAATGCATATTCGTGGCAGCCACTCACCATCCAATGGCTAATCATGTGGTCAGTGGTTTTGCTTGGCTATTGGAGCTACCATTTTGCAAGCTGGTATTTTACGGTCCTGATTCTCACTGAAGAAGAATTGACCTTCATTAAACAGAAGGGGTTCTTCCGTCGATCTGTCGAAAGTCTGACGCTCAATAACATACAGAGTGTGAACTACACCATCCCTGGCTTGCAGGGTGCAATCTTCCGGTTTGGCAATCTGTCAGTTCAGACACTATCTGGAAGTGGGCATATGATCATCAAGTCGCTATATAAGCCAGCGCGCTTACAGGCTGAAATTCTCGAGGCAGTACAGGAATATGGTTCGACAGATGTGGATTAGATGGTGTATGATGCACAGGATAATAGTGTAACCTAACGGGGAGTGATATGGCCGACTAAGATAAGGAATCGAAGAAATCCGCCCGCAAAACAGCGGCGAAAAAAACTAAAGACAGCAAGGCGTCAAAAAGGGTAACCAAGAAGCAGTCAGCAAAAGAAAAAGTACTTGCTGCAGTTGTGGCTGATGATACTAAGAAAAACGAAACAGTGAAGAAAAAAAGTGCGTTTCGTGCTCGTCTCCAGAAGCTTGGCGTAAAGACCGGTACCAACCGCCGCCTGATCGTCGTCTCTGCATCGGCAGCTTTGGCAGCTCTACTTATTACTATCACGGTATTCGGCGTGCTTATTTATAAGATGAAGCGCGATGATCGAGCGACCGAAATCGTCGCAAATATCATTCCATATCCAGTCCTGAGTGTGAACGGTAACGTTCTCTGGAATGCCGAGACATACGGAACGTATCTCTTCGAGATGCGCAGTATCAAGAAGTTTTACGAATCGCAGCAAGAAGATCTCTCAAGCGAAGAAGGCAAGAAGCGCCTGGCGGATCTGAAGGAGCAGTTGTTTGGTCAGTTAATTGATCAGCAGATCATTGCTCAGGAGGCTGCGAAGGAACGCATTACGGTTACGAGCAAAGAAGTAGAAGAGGAATTCAAGAAGCTTTCCGAAAGCGCTGGTGGCGATGATAAGGTGAAAGAAACCCTTCAGAAGCTGTATGGCTGGACGGTTGATGATTTCAAGAAAAAGATTAAGTTTAATTTAATACAAAAGAAACTCGCGGATAAGATCACAAATGATCCTGCGCGTAACGGCGTTGCAAAAAGTAAGGCTGACGATGTGCTGAATCAACTGAAAAACGGTGGCGACTTCGCGGAACTGGCTAAGAAATACAGTGAAGATACGTCGGCATCGAGTGGTGGTGACCTTGGGTTTATTGCTAAGGGTCAGACAGTCAAGGAATTCGAAGATGCAGCATTTGCACTCGAGGTCGGTCAGGTGAGCGGAGTAGTTAAGACTCAGTTCGGGTATCACATTATCAAGTCGCTCGAGAAGAAGGATGATCAAGTCAAGGTATCACACATCTTGATTAAGGGGGTTGATCTCGAGACTTGGTTGCAAGAGCAACGCGATAAAGCAAAGGTAGTTCGTTACTTCACGCCATAATTTTGAGCTAGGAGGGTCGTTGTGGAAACACCACAAGCATCAGGGGGACAACATCAATCGCATGATATTCCTTCGGGCGGGAATCCTCCCGATACTCATGGAGTGCATGACGGGCCTCACTCGCGGGCCGAAGTAGGTAGTAGTCATTCGGAGCCTGGACGTGCAAGCCTCGAGCCTACGGAAGCATTTCGCCAAGAGTTGCGTCAGAATCAACCTGCGCCCAAGCATGTAGCACACGAAACACAATCACACCTTTTGACACCTGCTGATAGCCTACCAAAGCAGCCGACAGATAGCGGCCTTCAGCTCGGACAAAAAATCGGACCCAATGGTCAGCCAATCGCAGAGGTAGTTGATCCGAGTGATGTCCCGCCACCACCCTCGGGGCGTTGGCAAACTTTTTGGTATGCATTAAGCGTCTTAAGTCTTGGCATTTTGTTTACTTCTACGAGTGTTGTGACGAGCTCTGGTACGCTCCAAAAATTACTGTTAGGTCTGCAAAACAACCCTGAAGATGTACTATTTGGTGCAAGATTGGATATTATCTTAGCAAATTCATTACTCGGGGCATTTATCGTTTGTTTGCCACTGTTTATTCTGTCGACAATCAAAGTAGATCGTTATCGACAGTCGCACGTCGATATGCCAACAACGTCGCTCAAAAAGATCTCATATATCTTCATGGTTCTGTCGGTGCTGGTGATGATTGGTCAGATCAGTACCGCAATCTTCCAGGCGCTCAACTATACATTTAGCACTATCAATATTGTCCCTGTCTTTGTGGATATTTGTTTTGTGGCAATCTATTTCTTTTGGCTCTATACATCAGTTGCGGAGGACAGACTACAATGAAGCAGTATCATACACTTATCACGCTGATTATTGCCGGCCTACTCACCATTTTGTTTGTGGTTGGATATGGCATCATGGTCACACCAAATGATAAACAAGCTAAATTGTATGACCAGCAGCGCGAAAAAGATTTTACGAAGCTCAAGTCCTCGATCCAGACCTACTATACTTCGAAACGAGAACTTCCCAAGACTCTTGTGAGCCTTACGCAAGAAGATGGATCTGGCGGTAGTGATCTGTCAGGGAATGCATTTCTCGATGGTTTGCTCGGCTCGTTCGCGGGCTTATCGATTCGCGATCCGCAGACAAACAAAGAATATGAGTATAAGTATGATAATCAATCGAGCAAAGAATACCAGCTGTGTGCGAAGTTTGCGAAATCAAACGAAGAAGGTGATAAGAAGATAAAGCCAACTCCTACGCCATCATATTTGAGGAAGACAACACAGAGTATTGTCGTAAAGCACGGTGCTGGTGATCAGTGTATCAAGTTCACTATCTCTGAGCAGAAAACTGATGATGACTATATTCCTTTTATCCAGACTGCCCCACGATCAGACGATGCGGAGCTGTCGCCAGAAGAAGAACAACGTTTATCTCAAGAACTTGGAGACCAGCCGAAGAGTTCGCCAACGCCGAAGATAACCCCAGCTTTCTAGTCATAAAGAAATACCCCCAGGCATTAAGTCTGAGGGGAGGGGTGATCGATTCTTTTTTGGCTACGCTCGCCTTTTGCCTGAGAGGATACGCATCAAGCAGAGGGCATTCTCCCAGCCTTGCGCGTCCGGACGGAATCGAGCAATGATCGGTCCTGCTTCTAGGAAGTGAGGATCGAGCTGACGCATATTGCGCAACTCAGTCTCGGTTACTCCTTTGAGGACGATGATTTTCTTACCCTCGAAGTTCGTACAGTCGG
Organism: bacterium; assembly: GCA_020854115.1. Lineage (NCBI taxonomy): Bacteria > bacterium. The sequence continues at coordinate 21,805 of JADZGC010000004.1, forward strand.
GGTAAAACACGAGAACGCCCAAGTAGATACCCATCTGCTTCACCCGTTCGATCTTGAAGTTGAGTGGGTTTGGGTTTGGTGGAGCTGTTGTTATATCGGGCTTTCTTATCGCGCCGATTGGAGAGGTATGACGACTGCAGTCGCACGAGTGCTCTAAGCCGTGGCCTCTGGCGATGAAGTTCAGTCCCATGAGAGAACTTCCTTAGGTGTACAGCGCACGCTCGCGCTCGAGGCTGGATCGCGCCACTTGCTCGTACCGCTCTTGCATTCGTTCGGTCTGAAAGATGAAAGGTCGAGCGAGAAAGCGTTCGATGAAAATTTTACGACCAAGCTCCCAGAGATTGTCAGGGTATTGCTCAAACTCTCGTCGAATGAGCGCCGTGCCACGCGCATATTCTTCTGGATCGGCGGCGAGCGAGAGTAGGTCGAGATCACAAACGATCGCAGAGTTGGCATCTGTTGCTAGATGGCTCTCAGTGGCACGGACGAGAGGAGCTGCAGTTTTCACAACCGTATCGTCTGCAAATACTTGGTGCGCGGCTGGACCATGGGCCGACAGCAAATGGAGCATTAGCTTGGCGCTCATGCGCTCGTTGAGCTTGAAGCCAGGGTAGTACACGATATCATGAAACCATAGCGCAAGCTTTACCTCGGTTGGGGCATCGGGGGAGTACTGCTCTTGGTAGGTGAGCACTCGATCGATATGGTCGAAGCTGTGATAGTGTCGACCTGCTCCATCATACTGGCTCTTGATGGCGTCATACACTCTTAGGCACATGCTGGGACTGGCCGGCGAGCCACTGGTCAAGTCTGCCCATCGCTGCATCATGTGGTTTTTCATCTTTACCTCCTGTAGTCTTTTTGTCAAAGGACATCTTGAATATAGCGAGCTGAAAGAGTATTGTTAACTGTGTATAGTAATGATTAGACAAATTACATAATATATCTCAAGAAAAATCCATCAATATGCTTGACCCACGTTCATTACTCGCGCGCCTTGATCTGTCAGAATCAGAAATCGACGCATATTTAGCTTTACTAAATGGGGCTCAGAGCGCACGTGAGATCGTGCAAACTACAGGGCGAAGTAGACCGACCGTATATTATGCGCTGACAGCCCTTGAACGCAGGGGATTACTATCGAAGACTGGCCTTGATGACGAGCAAAGCTTCCGGATAGAGCCTTTGAGTCGTCTGCAAACTATTGTGCGACACAAGCAGCAAGAGGTAGAGTCCTTAGAAAGTGAACTGGAAGCCTTCGCCGCGCAATTCCAGCAGTCCGATAAGGCTGATCATAAGCCTAATGTGGCATTCTATGAAGGGGTGAGTGCGGTACGCAGTGTCATTATGGAGACAGTATATTGTCACTCGAGGCAAATTGATACGCTGGTTCCTACCCGCAATTTCTTTTGGCAGTTTGGTCCCGATTTTGTTGAGAAATATGTAGAACTGCGCCATACGCTCGGCGTGAAGACTCACAACCTATGGCAGGAGCCGGTTGACCAGGCGATTATCGATCAGTTTTATGATAAGGCAGAGATACGACTAATGCCCGGCGGGCTGGGGGATCGCTTTCGCACTACTGTCTTTATGTATGATGACTGTGTTTTGTATATATCGTCCTTGGCAAGTGGCTACGCATTACTCGTGCGTTCGCCTGAACACCGTGAGCTGATGCGAGAGCTATACGGGGTAGTTTGGGAGTTATCTAAATCATTGACTACATAATGTGTACGAAATGATTGAATTCGTAACGTAGTAATTCTAGAGCAGTAGTAGCTGTAGGACATTCTAAAATCCAGACAGAAGACTAAAAAGTCTTGTCTCCATATCTGATGAGGTAGTACGTGTAAGCATCTCCGACATATTGTATCTCGCTGTTTGGTCGATTTGATTTCGCTGCTTCAATCAAATCTGGGCGTATATGTTCATCAAATGAAGGGCCTGCAATTTGAATGAATTGTGTGTGATAATGCCACAGAAATAGGCTAGTGACGATAGCATATACGAGCAGTACTGGTTTCCAGTAGTTTGCGCCAGCGTGGATTATCCGGGAAAGCCCCCAACCCATGAGAAGTGCATAAAATGGCCAAGCTGATATAGCACGCAGACTGTGTGGTTGACCCTCCCAGGTAAGAGCAGAACCGAGATATGAGGCAAGAATGCTTACAATAATAATCACAAAAAGTAGTCGTGTGCTGTTCTTTCCCTTTCCTTTTGGCTGCTTTTTCTTTTTCTGAAAGAGTAGTGCTAAAGCGCCGATCAGGATACTGAACGAGCCTAGGCCGAGCATGCCGGTCTGTGTGCCGTGGCGTAAGTTGCTATCGCCGGAGAAAAAGAGGAAGACGGGATTAGATAGTTGGAGCATATTCTTGCCGGCCAGCATGACGCCACCCCAGAACCCCTCGACGCCAAAGGCTTCTCGCGCTCCGGGTCCCCAGACGGTTAGAAACCCAGCACGACCAAGCGCAGTGGGGGTGAGGCTGAACTGCAATAAAGGAACCATCGATAGAGCAGCAAGAATTCCGCCGAGAACCATGGACACCCAGTGGGATTTGATGTGCTTCCACAGCGAGAGGACAAAGATTGGGCCGAGTATAGCGACAGTGATTCTGGTCGGAGGATAGGTGTAGGCCGCACCGACAAATCCGGCTAGCATAATTCCCCAAGCGACAGTACTCCATCCACGCGTCCGGATGTATGACCACCCAGCCAACGTAAGGCTTATCCAGAATGGAATGAGCGCTGGGTCCCAAGCCAGTACTCCTTGATGCCATGACCAGGGTATCAAGCTCGCGACCAGGCCGGTGACTATTGCTGCCTCACGACCCCACCATAAGTATGTGACGTACATTAGTATGGCGATGGCAAGCAGCGTGTAGAAAAGGGAGTGGAGCCGGAATGCATATTCACTATCACCGAATACTGCAGACCATACGACTCCGCTGTACATATACGTGGGCGTTACAAACCCCCCGCCGCCAGCGAGTGTGTAGAGCGGAAATGATTCTTGTCGCAGATTTCTACCGGTTTCACGCACACTGATGATATTTGCTGCGCCGATGGCCTCATCTACGTAAAATCCTGGGGGTGAATACACCAGGGCGATGGGGCGAGCAAGGGTTATTAGTATGAGGGCTGCGAGCAGGAGACTATGTATGATATTTAGCTTCGAGTTATTGGCGCTCTTTTTTGTGCGTTGAGTCATACCTTGATACTAACATAAAAGCATAAGCACGATGCGATTTTGGCTGCATCGTGCTTGGTTGTTGCTTGGCTATTGGTTACCGACCGATGAAGGTCAGTGCTTTACCGACATTGCCAGCTCGACCGGTTCGGCCGATTCGATGAATGTAGTCGTCGTAGGTGTTTGGCTGATCGAAGTTGATGACGTGGCTTACATTAGGAATGTCGATACCGCGTGCGGCTACATCAGTAGCTACCAGAACGCGAGCTTTGCCATCACGAAATGCTTGGAGTGCGCGCTGGCGTTGTGGTTGAGACTTATTGCCGTGGATTGCTTCGGCGCGAATACCGTCTTTGGTGAGAGAGTCTGCAAGCCGTTGTACACCGAACTTTGTCTCGCCGAAGACGAGCACTTTCTCAAATTCTGGTTGATTGAGTAGCCCATTCAGGATTTCAAGCTTCTCCTCCTTGGAGCTCGCACGAACCACATCTTGGTCGACGTGCTCGCTAGTCTCCTTCGTACGCACCGATACAGTGACAGGATTGGTCAGCAGGCGGTCCATGAGACCCTGAATTGTCGGGGTGATAGTAGCACTAAAGCACAGCGACTGGCGCTTGGCGGGAAGTTGATCGAGAAGGAAGTTGATGTCCTTGATGAATCCCATATCGAGCATGTGATCAGCCTCGTCTAGAACGACGATTGCAACGTGATTGAGTCGAAGTGTACGCTGGTTGAAGAGGTCCTTCAGGCGACCAGGGGTGCCGATCACTACCTGTGGGCGACGCTGGAGGGCGGCAATTTGGCGACCGATAGGCATTCCACCGAGACAGAGAGCTGTATAGATACCGAGGCCCTTTGAAAATGATTTGATTTCATTATCTATCTGCAGGGCTAGCTCACGCGTCGGAGCAACGATAAGTGCAGTTGAACCTTTAGCGTCAGTCATGAGGCGCTGTAGAATAGGGAGGGCGAAGGCGGCTGTCTTACCGGTGCCGGTATTCGCGAGGCCGATGACGTCCTTACCTTCGAGGGCGGCATGAATCGATCCGTCTTGAATGGCGGTCGGGGCAGTGTAGCCTTTGTGCAGGATGTTCTTCAGGAGGTCTTCGCGGAAACCGAAGTCGCTAAAGGCGTGCTGAGGAGTAAATACAATCTCTTCGGCTGGTCCAGTGACCTTATTGATGAAGCGGTCAGGATTGATGTATTGCCCGCTGCGGCGAGGGCGGCTATTTTCACGTCGAGTGTGATTAAATGGTTTATTTCGATTTGGGCGCATAGAATTGCGTCCGCTGTGGCGAGTGCCGCCAAACGAGTGTCGTGGCATGAATATCTTTCTTGTGTTATTGATCTATTCTTGACTGATGAACGGGCGAGATTAGATCAATAACTCGATATTCATCACGATACTTTCATATCGAGAATCATTATAGCATAAGAGATAGGGATTGTCTAATATATATCAAGGTTCAAGACTAGTTTAGAAGCCCTGTAGTATGCTTCTAAACTAGTCTTGAACCACAAATAAAAACCCCCTGATAACATCCGGGGTTTACAGTATTGGCGGGCCCGACCGGATTCGAACCGGCGATCTCCTCCGTGACAGGGAGGCATGTTAGGCCTCTACACCACGGGCCCGCATTTGAACCTGGCTATAGTAACAGATTTGTGTGGGCAATTCAATCCTGGGCGCTTGCTAGGAGAATCTGAGTACAGCGTGTCAAAAAACGAACAAAAAAAGTATTATACGATATATGAATGCACTAAAGAGTACAAAAAATACTCAAAAATACGAATACACAAATGGAACGAAATTAAGAACCCAGAGAACAATACTATAGTAGCGGTTGGATTGCATACTCGATACGTTGTAATAATCCGCAATTTCATTGAGTCGCAGGGGAGTGATATGATACAATCCACCAGTCATTCTTATCTGTTGGCGGGTATAGTTTAGTGGTAGAATGCGACCTTCCCAAGGTTGAGATACGGGTTCGATTCCCGTTACCCGCTCCAAAGAAAGCTCAATGTGCCGATGTAGCTCAGCTGGCTAGAGCACCACTTTCGTAAAGTGGGGGTCGCGGGTTCGAGTCCCGCCATCGGCTCCAGTACATCTCCTAGAAGGGGATGTTGTTGGATAGAAAACAGTACAGCTTTAAACATAAAAGCTGTATACTATTGCCAGATATGCGGCGCGTAGCTCATCAACTTTTTGATCAGGGTGGCATAGGTCAGAATAACTGGCTTGTTGCAATCTTGCTTTTTGTGTTTCTCATTAATCTTATAAACACCGGTATTGCTATCTTTACGGTTCACCCGATGTCGGTGCAGGTACCGATTCGGTATTCAACTCTCACGGCATTCGATAAGCTGGGGAATTGGCAACTATTGTATATCTTGCCAACTGCTTCCTGGTTGGTCTCGATCGTAAATACCTTTTTGGCGCAGGCCACCTATCGTCGCAGTCGCATTACGAGCTTTATGCTGGTGATAGCAAGTCTGGGGCTGAGTTTGCTAATGATGCAGATTCTTTTACTCTATACAGGAGTGACTCATGGCGCGCGTTAATTCACTGACAGGGAGTGGGCTGAAGGTGCCGCATCTAGTGGTGAGATTATTAGAGATACTACCAGGGGCCTTCACCTGGTTGACTTTGCTTTTGCCGGTAATCCTATCGATGTACGCACCATTTGTTGTTGCATATTTCATCATCGCCCTCGACCTCTATTGGCTTTTGAAGTCATTCCGTATGTCAGCTGCCCTCATCGCCGGCTATCATCGCTTGAAGGCATCAATGCGCATAGTGTGGTCTGAGCGCTTAGACCGTCTCGAAGCTGGGAAGCAATCGGTTGGAGAGCTACAGGCTCTCATTGCCGAAGCACGATCGCAGACGCCATGGCTATGGTTTTTGACACTACGTGGTAGGAGACAACATGAGCAGCTGCTGCAGTATGAGATAGAGTCCGAAAAGCTCGATGCATATCTTATGCAGCAACATCGCGTGAGACCTTCAGACGTACACCACGTTGTAATTATTGCAACATATAATGAAACACTTGATACATTGCGCCCGACACTCCAGTCACTAACCCAGGTTGCGTATGACAATCGAAAGCTCATTATTGTTTTAGCCTATGAAGAACGAGGAGGTATCGTCGATAGGGAGCGCATGGATGTGTTGAAGCGCGAGTATAGTGGGAAGTTTGAACGCTTCTTTACTATCGAGCATCCGGATGGCTTGGCTGGAGAGCTGAAGGGTAAGGGCGCGAATATTACCCATGCCGCACGCCAGCTTCTGTCGAAGCTTAAAGAAATGAATCTAAACCCTCGTGATGTATTAGTTACTACATTAGACGCAGATCACCGTCCTGACCCAAATTATTTTTCAGCCCTTACATATGGGTATGTAACCAATCAAAAAGGGAAGTTTACTTCGTTCCAGCCGGTCCCAATGTTTTATAACAATATCTGGGATGCACCTGCACCAATGCGTGTGATTGCGACTGGCAACTCATTCTGGGTGATCATTAACTCTATGCGCCCGCAGCTCTTGCGTAATTTTGCAGCCCATTCTCAGTCTTTGCAGGCGCTGATCGATACTGAATTCTGGTCAGTTACATCTCCCGTAGAGGATGGCCATCAATACTGGCGAACTTTCTTTCGCTTCCATGGTGAGCATGTCGTTGAGCCGTTGTTTGTGCCGATCTACCAAGACGCAACGCTATCTCGTAAGTATCTTTCTACGTACATGAATCAGTATCTGCAGCTTCGTCGTTGGGCGTATGGAGTCTCGGACATTCCGTACGTAATTGCGCAGTGTTTCCAGCACCCCGAAATACCGCTCGGCAAGCGCTGGATTCAGTTCTGGCGACTCTTCGAAGGGCACTATTCATGGGCGACTACGCCGTTTATCTTGACCTTTGTAGCTTGGATGCCGCTCTACTTTAGCCCGACGTTTAAGAACACTGTGTTGGCGCACCAGCTACCGATCATAGCTAGTCAGATTATGACTGTCGCAATGATTGGCTTGAGCATCACCATCTGGATTTCGTTGCTTTCATTACCACCTCGTCCGCATCGATATACCTGGCGCAGGAATGTAGCAATGCTGCTCCAGTGGGCACTGCTTCCAGTCGTGTCGCTTGGTTTTGGGTCGACGGCCGCGATTGATGCGCAGACTCGATTGATGCTGGGTAAGTACCTTGGCTTTCGCGTCACAGAGAAGGCCGTGAAGACATGAGCTGGTTCGTATATCTCCTCATCACACTTCCACTTGGCTTTTTGTCTGTTGTGGGGCTTGTACCGGTACTGTCCCGCCTGGCTATCAAGTATGGTGCTGTAGATGATCCAAAGGAAGCATCGCGCAAAGTACACACACGCGTTACACCGCGTATTGGGGGAGTTGCATTATTTGGCACATTCTTCCTGCTTGCACCTCTGCTTGTACGACCGTTGCCCGTAAGTTTTCTGGGACTGTTTATCGCCTGTGCTCTGGTATTCGGAATAGGTCTATATGATGATTTTCGCCGCGTGAACCCCTGGACGAAGTTACTCGTACAAATTGTAGCTGCCATCACTGCTGTTGTCGGGTTTGGGATTCGAGTTGATGTTATCTCCAACCCGTTTGGGCAGCAGCTGATGCTCAATGAATTGTTTGGACCTAGTTTGGCTGCCTCGGCGATTATTCCGATCGTCATCAGTATCATCTGGTTAGTGGGGATGACGAATACGATTAATTTTCTTGATGGCCTTGATGGGCTGGCTACAGGGGTGAGTGGGGTGGCGGCTCTGATACTTTTCTTTGTGGCGCTTCTGCCCCGTATCAACCAGCCCGATACTGCCATGATGGCGATTCTGCTACTTGGTGTTTGTCTTGGTTTTTTGATTTACAATTTTCACCCAGCATCAATATTTCTTGGAGATAGTGGGGCGTATTTCTTAGGTATGTTGCTTGGTTTGCTGTCGATTATCTCTGGAGCCAAGCTTGCCACAGCGCTGCTTGTGCTCGGGGTGCCTGTGCTGGATGCTGTTTGGGCGGTGGTGCGACGATTGGCTACTGGTAGATCACCGTTTTCGGCTGATCGAGGGCATATCCACCATTTGCTGCTCGATGTTGGATTTACGCAGACACAGGCCGTGCTCTTGATTTACGCCTTGGCACTTATATTTGGCTTAGTAGCATTGATCGGGGATGGTCGTGCGAAAGTAATTGCGCTGACATGCTTATGTATCTTGGTGATATTCGGAGTTGCGGTACTAATGCTCGTGCGTCGTCGCAGGCGAGTCCACCAATAGTCGCCTGATTGACTTTTGCTATCTGATTTTGGTATGATTTACGCCAAGAGGGAGTACCGTTTGAGTCCAAGAGCTTTACAGGAATTGATTAAGAATTTGCGGGTTTTTTACAAATGCCCGTCTTGTTCTGCGGAGTATGAGACCGATGATATCCGCTTTCTGGGAAAGGTCGACCAGCATTGTTTTATGCAGCTCAATTGCTCGAAGTGTTCGTTGCCCGTTCTTGCCACCGTCTTGCTGTCTGCTCAAGAAGTAAATCACAAGTCACGTCGCAAGCAGAAGGTACAGCCTTCCAGATCTGGGCTGGGGTTTGATGCCTCAAGGCGCGAACGAACTCGCTTCATGGAGCTCGGTGCTATCTCATCGCAAGAGATCGCGGACATGTACTCATATTTGCGTGATCAAAAGTAAAAATTTCTTAGTAAAGGATTAAATAACCATGGTTGAATTTAAGTTAAAGGCTGTTGAGCGAACTCAGCAGGGCAAGCAAGTGCGACAACTGCGCAAATCTGGTCAGGTGCCGGGCGTTGTCTATGGTCGTGAGGTGGAGAATCGTCTGGTTGCTCTCGATGACCTTACTTTTAAGCGCATCTATCATCAGGCAGGCCACTCATCATTGGTAGAGTTGGTTCTTGGTGATGATAAGCCAGTTAATGTTCTGATCGCTGACGTTCAGACGGACCACCTTGGCAGGATTCTGCACGCAGATCTTCACCAGGTTAAGATGGATGAAGTCGTACGCGCCAATGTACCAGTGAAGCTTATTGGCGATGCTCCGGGTGTCTTCAATCTCGGCGGGACTCTCGTGCAGCCGCTTGAAGAACTTGAGATTGAGGCACTTCCAGCTGACCTCCCTCAGGCTATCGAGGTAGATATCGCAGGTCTCGAGAACTTCGACGATAGTATCTCGGTGTCAGATCTGAAGCTTGATAGTAAGCTCGTAGTCCTTACCGACGGGCACGAGCTCATTTGTCGCGTTGAGGCTCCACGCTCTGATGAAGAGATGGCCGCTCTCGAAGCTGAAATGGGCGACGAGCTGCCTGAGGATCTGGCAGAAGAGAAACAGGCTGCTGAAACCGCCGCTGAAGAGTCCAAAGAAGCCAAACCTGGCGAATAAAACCTAGTTAGTCGAGAGTAGAAAAGCCCCCTCATGGGGGCTTTTCTTGTAGTTAGGGATATGCATAATGAATGTGCTATAGCATGGTATATCAGTAGTGCTTAATTGCTGCCTTTATATCTGATTTGGTGCGGACATCAAGGTGGGCTACTAGATAGTTCATAAAAACCTTCACGTCGATAGGCTTGAGCGTAGCCAGCGTGATCTGACGTATAAGTTCGTTAGGGATCTCTTCTTGCCCGCGTTCTAGAAGCTTGTACTCGATGCTGTCGACGAGATTGTCGATATCAATCGCGCTGAGCTGTTCTTCAGGAACGGCTTTGAGGATTGAGCTAAATAAAAATGAGCGGCGGTAGGGGGTCGGATTTGATTGCTGCTGCTCCGAACGCACCTGGATAAAAGATAAATCTTGCCGCTCATAGGTCGTTGAGACCTTGCCACAGTCCGCACATCGACGTCGCCGCCATATCTGGCTGCCACCTCGTGTCGAGCGCGTGTTCACCACCTCACTGTGGGGTGATCTGCATTTCGTGCAAATCATGTATATATATTGTCATATCACTTATGGTTGGTGCAAGTGGATAACTTTCCAAAGTTGTGGATAAGTGAAGAACTTCTTGTAGATATGTACGTATAATGTTCGTATAATAAGATACAAAAAGAGAGGATATGGGTATGCTTGAGAAAATGCTTCGCCAACAACCACAGGATTATCGGACTTTGTATATCGATATGGATAGCTTCTTTGCTTCGGCCGAGCAGCAGCGTCGAGCTGAACTTAGGGGAAAGCCAGTTGGAGTTTGTCCCTTTGTATCTGATAATGGCTGCATTGTAGCTGCCTCCCGAGAGGCGAAGCGGATGGGAGTGAAGACGGCGATGCGAGTCTCGGAGGCCCGTCGGCGTGTGCCGGGTATTATTTTGGTGAGAGATACGCCCCAATACTATCGAGCGATTCATGCAGAGGTATTAAGGATTCTTGAAGCAACCTTATGTCGCTTGGATGTGCGGGGTATAGATGAGATGCGGCTGGAGATCCCCTCGTATATGCGGACTGCCAGCCAGGTAGAGGAATTAATTCGGTATATAAAACAATCTCTTCGAGATAGGTTGGGTGAAGTGTTAACTGCTTCAATCGGTATCGGTTCCAATGGCTGGCAAGCCAAACAGGCTGCATCATTCAATAAGCCAGATGGGTTATTTGTCTTGAGGCAGAGTGATCTAGCGGAGTTTTATGCGCAGCGTAAACTTATCGACTGTACGGGCATTAGGCACCGCATGAGTCGACGACTCTATAGTATGGGAATCCAATCGGTCCTTGATTTGTATCATGCTCCGGAGCCACTCTTGCGCAAGGAATTAGGTATTAGTGGCACAAAATGGTACTTACGACTGCGAGGCTTTGAGGTAGACCAACGACCTGAGACGCTCAAGAAATCAATAGGACACCAGACGACACTTATGCCGCGGCCGGCTGAGACCCTTGCAGATCTGGAGGGGATGCTGGTAAAGATGCTTCTGAAAGTAGGATATCGTTTGCGAGCAACGCATCGGTTGGCGCGCGGCATGATGATATCGGTGCGTTTTATTGACGGCGGAGGATGGAGTAAGGCTATTCGTCATATGACTCCAGTGGCGAGCCATGCCGGGCTAGTTGCCGAGATGGAGCAGCTGACTAAGCCTTTAGGGAGTCGATATCGACCAGTGAAGAAGGCTACTATCGTGACTTTTGACTTTGTGGCTGAAGGACAACAATCATACTTGCCATTAGAGAGCGATAGGCAGCTTGCCCTGTCTCGTGCACTAGATGAGCTGAGAGGAAGATTCGGGGCTCGTGCAGTGATGACTGGTTCGGGGGTTTCACGGGATATTTTCCCGGATCGGATTGGGTTTGGGGCACCCGAGCGACTCTTGTTGCCAGGTGATTAGTCTTGCAAAAGTCTTTCTTTCCAGATATACTGACCTGGTTTTCGGGTCCTTAGCTCAGTTGGCTAGAGCGCTTCCTTGACGTGGAAGAGGTCAGAGGTTCGAGTCCCCTAGGACCCACCATTTGGTGTATACTTAATTACATAGTTGAAGAGGGCGTTTGAGGGTGGCCTAACCAGCCAAACAAGCCCCGTACTCATGGGCGTAACACATGAGAGAAGAGTGATTCGCTCGCCGCGAATAAATCTGGTGGAACCCCCCGATGATCGGGGCCAGATAATTGAGGTGGGTGTTTTTGTTTGTATTAAGGAGAATATTCTGATGGATGAAAAATTACATGCGATGCGACATAGTGCGGCCCACGTCTTGGCTGCGGCAATCCAGAAGCTTTATCCTGAAGCTCAGTTCGGTGTTGGCCCGGTTATCGATAACGGCTTTTATTATGATGTACGCACCGATCAGCCGCTCACGGAGTCGGATCTCAAGCAGGTAGAAAAAGAGATGCGAAACATAATTCGACGTAATCTTCCGATGAAACGAGAAGAATGGAGTATTGATCGAGCAATAGATTATTTCAAAGAGCACAAGCAACCCTACAAAGTAGAATTGCTGCAAGATTTACAACAGCATGGTACAACGAAGCTCAAGGATTTCAAGAGCGAAGACCTTGGATTAGGTAATAGTGATGAAAAAATTACAACAATAACCATCTACAAGACAGGTGATTTTGTAGACCTCTGTAAGGGTCCTCATGCCGATTCTACAGGAGAAGTAGGTGCGTTTAAGCTCAATAAATTAGCAGGTGCATATTGGCGAGGGGACGAGAAACGAGATCAATTACAGCGCATATATGGTCTAGGCTTTGAGACGCAGGCTCAACTAGATGAGTATTTGCAAGAGCTAGAGGATGTCGCGAAGCGTGACCACCGAAAGCTTGGGCAAGAACTTGATCTGTTTACGTTTTCGGACTTGGTTGGACCGGGTCTACCGCTCTACACACCAAGGGGTACGTTGGTCATGGAGTCTCTTAAGGACGCATTACGCCAGATTGGTCAGAAATACGGCATGCAATTTGTATCTATCCCGCATATCGCCAAGCGAGATTTATACGAGGTATCTGGTCATGCGGCGAAGTTTGGTAATGAGTTGTTTGAGGTACATTCACATTTCGTGCAAGACTTCGTAATGAAGCCAGTGAACTGCCCACATCACACGCAAATCTATGCTGCTCGACCGAGAAGTTACCGCGATCTACCGATTCGTATGGCCGAGATGACCATGCAGTATCGTGATGAGAAGCCTGGTGAGATAGGTGGCCTTACTCGTACTCGCGGGTTTACCGTTGATGACGGGCATGTGTTCTGTCGAGTCGATCAAATCCAAGAAGAAGTGAAAGTACTGGTTCGAATAATAAAAGAGTTCTATTCAGGATTTGGTCTGTGGGGGAAGCATTGGGTATCGTTATCATTGCGCGATCCGAATAATATGGATGGCTATGTTGGCGAATTATCAGATTGGGAAGAGGCTGAGAGGATGCTCGCGGATCTCGCTCGAGAGGAGGCTCTTGATGCCAAGCCGATGCCTGGTGAGGCGGCTATTTATGGTCCGAAGTTAGATTTTATGTTTGTCGACGCGCTTGGTCGTGAGCGACAACTTGCTACTATTCAACTTGATTTTGCCATGCCAAAACGTTTCGGTCTCACGTACGTCGATCAGTCTGGGGCCGAGCAGACTCCTGTAATGATTCATCGTGCAATATTGGGTTCATTCGAGCGCTTTATGGCAATCATAATTGAGCATTACGCGGGTGCATTTCCGGTATGGCTAGCGCCAGAACAAGTCAGAGTCTTACCGGTATCAGAAAAGTATGTAGAGTATGGGCGTACCGCATTTGAGACCTTACGCTCAGCTGGAGTGCGCGTCGAAATAGACGATACGAATGAGTCACTTGGTAAACGAATACGTAACGCTGAGCTATTTAAGGTGCCGTATAGTCTTGTAGTTGGTGAGCGCGAAGCAGAAAACAGTACTGTGGCTGTAAGGAAATATGGCGAGGGCGACCAGGGAGTAATGAAACTTGATGAGTTTGTTGCAAAAATCACCACGGAAATCAAAGAGCGCACTGTTTAATCGATCTGGACCACTAGTTGTTATAGTGGGTCAGACAGCAAGCGGGAAGTCAGCGCTTGCTATGCAGATAGCTAAAAAGCATGACGGTGAGATAGTATGCGCTGATTCACGCACGGTTTATAAAGGCATGGATATTGGAACGGCTAAGCCGCCAAAAGCCGATCAGAAAAAAGTTCAGCATTATCTCCTAGACATAGTAGATTCCTCCGAGAGAATGTCGGCGCATGATTTTGTTCGATTATCAAAAAAAGCTTTAAATAGTATTTGGTCTCGAAATAAGTTGCCAATTGTTGTTGGTGGCAGTGGCATGTATATAGATGCACTGATATTTGGGTATACATTTCGTAATAATGATGTAGTGCCCCTTAAGAGATACGAACAAATGAGCCTTAGCCAATTACAGAGCGAGGCTAAGCAGCGGTTTGGTGGCGTGATTAGCGAACAGGATTACAAGAATCCACGCCGCTTACAGGCACTTCTGCAGCGAGGGTTTGCGAGTAATAATGATAGGTCGGCACTGAATCTTGATTGCCTTGTATTGGGTCTGGAATTATCTGATGGAGTATTAAAAGAACGGATCCGTTTGCGAACCAAGGAGATGTTTACAGACGGTTTCACAAATGAGGTGAAGCGATTGCTGAAAAAATATCCCCCGTCCGCACCAGGATTGCAGGCAACTGGTTATCGAGAGGTTGTCGATGGTCTAGAGAATGGTCTAGATAAGGATAAAATTGCTCAGGCTGTAGAGCGTGCGACTTGGCAGCTTGCACGCAAGCAGCGAACTTGGTTTCGTAGGAATAAACACATTCAATGGATGCAGTCGTCAGATCAGGCCATTCGAGAGGTGTCTATCTATCTCGAACAATCGAAGCTACAATAAGTGTATGAAGTTGCGTGGTGATGTAAGCGAGAAAGCCGGTCGAATCATCGATTGGAGCATGAGTTTGATAGGGCGTAGATCAACTGCACTGCCAGGGTATGTGGCGGAGCGTATCGACCCTAAGGTGTTGTATAAAATACTGCAAAAGCGTCGATTCTCTGAACGCATTATAGTTACAGGTACTAATGGGAAAACCACCACCACACTGTTGCTAAAAAATGTACTGCAGGCTGCAGGATATGCAGTCGTTAACAATGACTCTGGGTCAAACTTAAGTCGAGGTGTGCTGACTACGCTTTTGCAAGACTTGCGTCAAGGTGATCGTACGGTCTTACTTCTGGAGGTAGACGAGGCGAGTATGCCTGTCGTAGTAGATGCCGTGCAGCCGACTCATATTGTTGTGATGAATCTATTCCGCGATCAGCTCGATCGCTATGGGGAAGTAACGACAACCCAACAGATAATTAAGCATGCACTTGATAAAGCTCCAGATGCAAAGCTCATTCTAAACGCTGATGATCCGTGGGTGGCTATGCTCGGTCGAGATAAGAGTTCGCATTTCTTTGGATTGAGTGTTGCACGAAATCTCACGTTACCTCATGACTTCGCGGCCGACATCCCTGTGGCGTCATCCGGTGCGGGTTTTAGTTATTCTCGACGTTACTTTGGGCACTTAGGGCATTACGCGGCAAACGATGGTAGCTTCCGAAGGCCTAAGCCAGAAGTGCAGGTATTGAATTATGTAGTTGAAAATAATCATTTGCAGCGCCTTAGGTTAACGTTGTCAAATAAGCAACATTCTATAAATACACATCTTAGGGGTATATATAATGCCTACAATATATCTGCTGTAATGCTTACATCAATGATTTTAAAAATTAATCTCGCTACCGCAATTAAGGCGATTGAGCATACTGCACCTGCATTTGGCAGGCAAGAGAAAGTGGCCGTTCAAGGGGTGGAGTATGACTTTCAGCTCATCAAGAACCCAATCGGGTTTAACCAGGTAATACAAGAGTTTTGTATGGATCCACGGGATAACAGACCGATTGTATTTGCTATTAATGATAATTTTGCTGATGGTAGAGATGTATCTTGGTTATGGGATGTTGCAATAGAGGATATACAGACAGGCGGACCATGCATAACCTCTGGCATTAGGGCGTATGATATGGCGTTACGTTTGCAGTACGCAGGGATAGAGTGCGAGGTTATACCAGATATCCGGCAAGCCCTACACCGAGCCGCGACTATAGCCTCGGTGCCAGGTGTGCGCATATTGCCGACCTATACGGCGCTCTTAGAGATTAGGAAGCAGTTTGCATTAAAGCTGGAGCATGCGTCATGAAGCCACTACAAAAAGTCCATATTATTTATCTCTTTCCTCGAGAGATGAATACGTATGGTGATCGCGGGAATGTCCTATGTCTACAGAAGCGCCTTGAATGGAGGGGCATAAAGGTAGAGGTGATAGAATTCCATCCTGGAGATCGCGTACCAAAACATTCTGATCTGATATTTATGGGTGGCGGGCAAGATAGTGGGCAACGTATAGTTGAGCAGTCGATGCTTCAGCTGGCTGGCTGGCTCAAAGATCAGGTGGAGGCCGATACGCCTGCGCTTATGATCTGTGGAGCATATCAGCTCTTGGGTAGGTACTTCGAAACCCATGAAGGCAATCATATACAGGGTGTAGATATCTTTGATGCGCATACGGTTGCCGGCGATAAGCGACTTATCGGAAATGTTCGTGTGCAGACTGAGCAGTTTGGGGAATTGATAGGTTTTGAGAATCATTCAGGCAAGACATATCTTGGACCAACCGCGCAGGCGCTCGGCAGGACACGTAGAGGATCAGGTAATAATGGCAGCGACAGAACAGAGGGGATTGTACATCGAAATTTTGTGGGCACCTACTTGCATGGGCCAATCTTGCCTAAGAATCCGCAGCTCGCAGATTGGCTCATAAGTCGTGCGGCCAATATGTCGCATACAGAATTAGCGCAATTCGAGGATAGTTTTGTAGTTCAAGCGCGAGCGATTGCAGCGCGCCGCCCTCGCTAGTGTTCGCGCAGAAAATCGTAGTATTCACTTATTATTTCTACTATAATTTCAGATAAGATACTGGTTTTTGTCTAAAAAAAGTGTACACTAATGAGTAAGGAATGTAAGAGAGGGTAAAACAACGTGCCACTTGACTCGCTATTTGGTTCAAAGACCCGAGTAAAATTATTGAGCCTTTTTTATAACAACCCAGAGCGCCCATTTTATGTGCGTGAGATTACACGCAAGATCAATGAGCAAATCAACTCTGTTCGTCGAGAGCTGCAAAATCTTTTGAATATTGGCATCGTGCAGTCGGTTAATCAATCAAATCGCCTATACTATGAGGTTGATCCTAGCTTTAAGTTTCATAATGAACTCATGTCGATGTTCCAAAAGATCCCTGCCAAGTCTAAAGAGATGAAAGAAACTAAAGAAGAAGACCAGATCCTCAAAAAAGTTCAGAAAGCAGGTAATGTAAAGCTTCTCTTCCTATCGGGGGCATTCGTGCGAGGGAGTATGCAGAGCGTGGACATGTTTATAGTTGGAGATATGAATAAAGCACGCCTGGCTCAGATTATCGAATCTCTCGAGCAATCTATGAATCGTGAACTGAACTATGCGGCGCTGAGGGTTGAAGATTTTGACTATCGACGCAACCTCAACGATCGCTTCGTACTTGATATGCTTGATGCACGTAAGATCGTACTGAAAGATGACCTAGGTATCTTTGCTAGTCAGAAGACCGAAGGAGCAACATCATCACAGGAGCAAGGTGCCTCTATTCCACCGGTAACAGTTAATGTGTCGGCTCCCAACTCAGAGATCACAACCGAAGAGGCAATGCGTCTCGCTAAATAAACGATGTAATAAATACATCATACATAGTGTAGTCTATATTCTGCATCCCTGATCTGATATACTCCTAGAAGCAAAAAGGAGTGGAGATGGAAATTAAGCGCATAGATGCTCGGCATATTGAATTGACCCTAGGCCGTAAGGCGGTAGCCATAGGACCAGAAGGCGGACGGTCAGGCGATGTAGTGCTGTATACGCAGATTCCAAAGCAAGATGTTGCAATGCGGCCAGGAGTATTCTTTGAGCCTGGTGAATACGAGGTTCAGGGCATTATGGTGGATGGCGTGAAGTCTGATGATGGCCTGGTGTCTTATCATATCGTGCAGGACGGCATCATGATCGCTGCGGTTGCCTTACGGACCGTTGCTGCGCTAACAGATGAGGTGATCGAGTACCTGCAGCCTTCGCAGGTATTGTGCATTTGGCTTGAAGAAGGCAAAGCGAGTGATCTGGCAGACCTCTTGGCCAAGCTAGAGGCCTCTATTGTGGTACCAGTAGGATTGCCTTTTGAGTCTGGCGAGCTCGAAGCAGTTGTCAAAATGCCCCAAGAATCAACTGAGCAGATTAAGATATCATCAAAAGATATATCATTTGATCAGCCCAAACTCTATATATTGCAGTAGAACCTAATGTGATACTAGAAAAGCCCCTTATGGGGCTTTTCTAGTTAAGTGGAAATGGCTGGAGGCTACTTGGTAGTGAGTTCGGTCTTAGCGAGGTTGCGTTCGTGCTTTCGCAAGCTGCGAATCGTAGATGCAGCGAGTTGTACACGAACCTTCTGTCCATTTATGATCAGAGTTTTCTTCTGTAGATTTGGACGCCAAACCTTAGGCGTATGTCGCATCGAGTGGCTGACATTGCGCCCGAAAAGCTTTCCCTTACCTGTAATATCACATTTACTTGCCATGGATTTTTCCTAACCAAGAGAGTATAGCAGGTTCGGCCAAAAACTGCAACCCATATAGATATGTCAGCGCAGTCCTCTTGAATCGGGTATACTGGCATATATGGATCTTATCGAAATTGTTCGACTGCTATTTATATATGTTATCGCTATCACGATACATGAGTTTAGTCATGCGTGGGCAGGGTATAAGCTAGGAGACCCTACAGCACGTATTCAGGGGCGATTGACTCTGAACCCAGCTGCGCACATTGATCCTCTGACCACACTCGCACTACCATTTATGTTGCTCTTGATGGGGAGTCCGATTATCTTTGGAGCTGCCCGACCAGTGCCATTTAACCCATATATGGTGCGATATGGTCGCAAGGGGGCTGCACTCATAGCAATCGCTGGACCGGCTAGCAATCTGATATTGGCTGCAGGTGTGGCGCTAGTAGTGCGGTTCGTGCCTTTGCTCGCCGAATTTGGCGGTGGCTTACTAATAAATATGTTAGTTATCAATATCGCATTAGCACTCTTCAATCTCATACCAATTCCGCCGCTTGATGGGTCGCGTGTGGTCTATGCCTTTGCACCAACTCGTGTGATGGAGGCGATGGAGCAATTTGAGCGTACGGGTCCAATTGCTCTGATGATTATTTTCTTCCTGGTCTATCCATTAATATCCGGTCCGCTGGCTGCTGCCGTCACTTCAGTTACGCGGTTGCTTCTAGGCATTTAAACGGGTGAGGGTCAGCTCTGATATAATGGCTGTAGACTCCGCAAGCGCACGATAAAGAACTCATGTATCTTTTCTGCTTACGTATTGAAACGGGAGCTTTAGATTGCTAACCTGATGACTTGCTCTCGGGCTTATGCTGCGAGCACCCACCTGGTTTGTTGCCAGGGAAGATACCGTTCTCGACGCTTGGGGAGTTTTTGATTTATAGTCCGAAATGCCTACGCCAGGTGGAGGGTTTGGATATGGTGTCGGCACGTAAGAAATCTATATATTGTGCGACCTTGTAATAGTTGGCTATCTGGTGGACTGCCCTTGATGTGTCATATGGGTAGATCCAGAGGGCAGGAGCATAACGTCGAAAGCCGATACGTTTGAGCTCAATAATAAATTGGTTACGTGCAATTTTTTTAGATTCAGGTATCTGGTAGGTGACAAAGTGCCAGCGCTGGTTCCAGGTAGCAGGACGTTTGGCGGCGGCAATGCGATAGTGAGATAGTTGTAGCTTTTGCTTGCCGGCTACGGTGAGTCGATAGATACGTTCGGATTCGATAGAGCCAAGAGTAATGTCGCCTTGTTTTACGAGTAGAGCTAGGGTGTCCTTGATGCGCGCGCGGGGAGCACGGTCTGACCCCCAGCTGAATAGCTCGAGGAGGCCACGGTCTTTAAGTAACTGCGACTCGGTAGTAACATCACTATTCCCGATCTTGGCGAGAAGGGTATGGGACTTATTGGGCTGCTTGATTTTCATGCTTAAGCACTATTATTATGTATATATCTAGGCCGGTCAAGTGGCGCGTCAGATCATGAAAGCTGGTACAATGGGGACAACAGGAAATTAACGGGGTGTGGCGCAGGTGGCTAGCGCGTACGGCTGGGGGCCGTGAGGTCGCAGGTTCAAGTCCTGTCACCCCGACCACGATTACTGAGAGGAGGTACATGGATCTTCAGGGAGAAAAGTGTGGAGTATTTGGAGTATATGCACCTGGAGAAGATGTTGCTCGACTGACGTATTATGGGCTCTCTGCCTTGCAGCATCGCGGACAAGAGAGTTCGGGGATTGTGACGACTGATGGCGATCGCTTTTATACCCATAAAAAGCCTGGCCTTGTTGCACAAGTATTTAATGATGAAGCCCTTTCTACGCTCAAGGGCTTCGCAGCCATCGGGCATAACCGATACGCTACATCAGGGGGTAAGCATGATGCACATGCGCAACCTGTGCTGCGCGGTGATGACGTGATAGCTTTGGCGCATAATGGGAATTTGCCCTCTACTACTGAGCTCGAGAAGTTCTTGCGATCAAAGAAACTCCTGAAGCAGGGCAGTAATGACACTGAGATGATGGCCGACGTGATCAGATATTGGCGTTATCATGGCAAGAACCCAGTCGAAGCGCTGCAGCTTGCTTGGCCACTGTTTACAGGGGCTTTTTCATGTCTGATGTTAAGCCAGCATCGCTTGATAGCCTTTCGCGATAGTCGTGGCATACGCCCACTGTCGATTGGCCGATTGCCGGGTGGAGGATATGTGATCGCCTCTGAAACGTGCGCCTTTGATATCATTGGGGCTTCGTATGAGCGTGACGTGCGGCCTGGTGAATTGATTGAAATAAAAAACGGTGAGTTGCAATCGATCCAGATCGAGGAGCCGGATGAAAGGCTCGAAGTATTTGAATATATTTACTTCGCTCGACCCGATAGCTTACTCCAGGGGCAACGGGTGAATGAAGTGCGCCGTCGCTTGGGCGTGAAGCTGGCACAGGAACAGCCAGTACGCGCCGATGTAGTTATACCGGTCCCTGATTCCGCTATACCGGCTGCGCTTGGGTTCGCTCAGGAATCATGTATCGAATTCGACCACGGACTTATCAAGAATCGCTATATTCACCGCACGTTTATTACGCCTGATCAGACCCTGCGAGAGCGAGCAGTTGCCATGAAGCTCAACCCCCTTCCAGAGGTCGTTGCCGGCAAGAATGTGGTATTGATTGATGATTCTATTGTGCGCGGTACAACTACGAAGCAGATCATCGCGCTTGTGCGAGCTGCCGGAGCAAAGACCGTGCATGTGCGTGTCAGCTCGCCCCCAGTGCTGTATCCAGACTTCTATGGTATAGATACCCCAGATCAATCAAAATTGATTGCTTCGGAGCTTCGTGCGACGCGCAAAGTCGGAGCAGCAATTGGGGCTGATAGTTTGGGGTATTTATCAGTTGAAGGTATGCTTGAGGCGATTGATCGTCCTAAGGATTCGTTGTGTTTAGCATGCTTTACGGGAGAATATCCAATTGATCTTCGCGAGCGCACCGACGAAGTGCAGATGATTGATTCCAAGCAGCCGGTAAATGCGGTAGCATAGTACGAGTATGGCAAGCATTTTTACTAAGATTCGACAGCACGAGATACCGGGTGAGATTATTTATCAGGACTCAACGGTCTTTATTATTCTGACGATTCGACCGCATACCTCGGGGCATAGCCTGGTGATACCTGTCGCGGAAGAGCCTGATTTTCAAGAGCTTCCAGAGGATCAATACACACGCCTTATGGCAGTAACTCGACAATATGCTCAGGCGCTTCGAGCAATTTATCAGTCACCAAAGGTTGCACTGGTTGCGATGGGTCTGGAGGTGGCGCATACGCACTTGCACGTATTTCCTCTGTATACCGAGGACGATATAAACATCTCTCGAGCACACACAGTGAGCTCAGAAGAATTAAAAGAAGAAGCTGATAAGATACGGTCATATCTCAAGGAGCATCCAATACAGTGATCGCAATTGCAATATTGCTAGGTTTAGTACAGGCGCTTACTGAATTTCTGCCGATATCGTCAAGCGCACATCTCCTGATCATTCCGTGGCTGTTCAATTTTCCAGGCCTGGGCCTGGCATTTGATGCATCCTTACATATCGGGACGTCGACCGCATTGATCTGGTATTTTTGGAGTGACTTCGTAAAGATCGTGCGTGAACGAGGTGAGTTACCTTGGATGATCTTGATTGCATCTATTCCCGGTGGGGTGGTTGGATTTTTTGGCGAGAAGATCATAGACCAGGTCTTTCACGAAGGGTCAGCTGCAATATTGATATCCGCAATCGGTATCTTGGTCGCCACAACGGTAATCTGGGTTATTGATCGGAATGCCCGAGAACGCAAGACGTTTGAGCAACTCGTACGCCGTGATGCGATGTTCATTGGTATTGGTCAGGCACTTGCCTTAATCCCCGGCGTATCTCGATCTGGCGCCACCATTGCTGCGGGTCTTGCAGTGGGGCTCAAGCGCGAAGAGGCAGCACGATTTAGCTTCTTGATCGGTACTCCTATGGCGCTGGGCGCGGGCCTATATAAGATGCTCGGCATCGTACAGTCTCAGCCAACGGGCATGGAGCTAGCTCAGATGGGCGTGGGCATACTGGTGTCTGCGCTGGGTGGTTTCATTGTTATCCGTTGGCTGCTAGCATACCTTAAGCATCATGACCTGAGAGTGTTCTTGCTCTATCGTGCGGTGTTTGCAGTACTTGTGCTAATCGTGTTGTGGCAGAGGTGGTAGGAAGATGGTAGCGCGCATTCACTGTGATGGTGGCTCTCGCGGTAATCCGGGTCCTGCCGCCGCCGGCTCAGTCCTACTTGATGATCAAGGGCAAGTCATTGACACCCTGAGCGAGTATATGGGCATCGCAACCAATAATCTGGCAGAGTACCAGGCTGTGTTGCTTGGGATAGAGCTGATGCGCAAGCATCAATTAGCCGAAGCCAACTTCTACCTCGATAGCCAGCTCGTTGTAAGGCAGTTAGAGGGCCAGTATAAGGTCAAGCACCCAGACATGCAGCGACAGTATGCGGCCGTACAAGAGGCCTTACGGGGCCTAACGGTTCGCTTCCATCACGTCCTGCGCGAGCACAATAAGGATGCTGATGCAGCAGTGAATGCCTGCTTGGACGCGCATAGTGATAACTAGACAAATATAGATTAATATAGTAAAATAATGTAGCAAGCAAGTAGGCAGCCGCCCAATATTTTGGGAGGAAAGTCCGAACAGCTCGAGTGCATGGTGGTCGCTAACGGCGACCCGGGGTAACCCGAGGGATAGTGCCACAGAAACGATACCGCCGACTCTATGTCGGTAAGGGTGAAACGAGTGCGGCAAGAGCGCACAGTGCTGTATGGTGACATACGGTAATGGTAAACCCCACCTGCTGCAAGGCTTATGGATCCTTGATTCTTCGTGAATCAGAGCGCACTCGCTCTTTAAATGGATACGTCGCACGATCGTAGGCGAACTACGACGCTGGCCGATCTACGATCGGTCAGAGAGAGATGGCTGCCCATCACGAGATAGGCTCGTTGATGACAGAATTCGGCTTATCGCTTGCTTGTCCGCATAAGAACTCATGCTCAGTGAGTCTTTATGCAGGGTCATCAGGTTGGTACAATAGATACAGATGCGCAAACGTAGCGAACTATTATTTAACTTGCTTCTGATACCGCTCGATGCGGGGGCTTTGATTGCAAGCTGGGTGCTTGCATATATCATTCGCGTTGAATATACGCTCAAGCCTACGGTCTACAATATCCCTGGCTATGACTATCTCGGCGCTATGGTAGCGCTTGTGCCTGTTAGTGTAGCGCTATTTGCTGTGGTTGGTTTATATAGCTTCGACTCGACTCGTAGTCGATGGGTCGAATACGGAAAAGTTGTTGCGGCTGTTTCTGCGAGCACGATGTTCTTAATTATCGTAGACTTTTTTACAACAAAGCCACTTTTCCCATCTAAGGCGGTCGTGATATATGGCCTCGTCATTTCTCTCTTGTCGGTGATTGTAGTACGATTTGTACTCAATAGCTTTCAGCGATGGCTGTTTCGCTTTGGTATAGGGCGACGGCGAGTAGTAGTCATTGGCTCTGGTGAGATGGCAGACAATCTTACCTATGCCTATCAAAAGCAACGAGGCTATGTGCTGGCTGGGATCATCCCGCATGCAAAGTCAGAATATACAAAGTTAGAAGCTTTGTTGAAGCAGAGATTAGTCGATGAGGTCGTACTTGCGGAATACGATGTTTCGGCTGAGAAACAACTTCAGTACATCACGCTAACTCATGAGCATCATGTTGGATATAAGTTTGTGCCGACTATAGCTGGGCTCTTCCAGACGCGATCGCAGTCGGAGTTAGTTGCTGAGCTTCCATTGATTGAGGTCGTGCGCACACCACTTGATGGGTGGTGGCGAATTTATAAGGCAATACTTGATTATTGTATGGCAATTGTCGTGACACTAATATTGACTCCGATTATGCTTGCGATAGCGCTAGTTATCAAGTTAACGGACAGGGGGCCGGTGTTTTATCGACATGAACGGATTGGGCGTGATGGTAAGAAAATTCAAGTTTGGAAATTTCGTAGTATGTATACGAAATTCTCGACAGGTGCTGGCTACTCTGGAAAGAGCGACAAAGAAATTCTCGAGCAGCTTGGGAGCAAGAAGTTGGCCGCTGAATTCGCCAAAGAACAGAAACTTAAAGATGACCCACGAGTAACGCCAATCGGTAAGTTCTTGCGCAAGACGAGCCTGGATGAGCTCCCGCAAATTATCAATGTTCTTCGAGGCGAACTCAGTATCATTGGTCCTCGTCCGGTAGTTGAAGCCGAGCTGAAGCGGTACGGAGATAAGCGTGCAACATTCTTGCTCATTAAGCCGGGGATTACAGGCCTCTGGCAGGTATCTGGTAGAAATGACATCTCGTACGAAAATCGCGTGAAGCTTGATGTATACTACGTCGAACACTGGAGTGCTTGGCAAGATATTCGGATTCTCTTTCGCACTGTTTTGGTGATCTTCGGGCGAAAAGGATATTAGGGCGCGTGCGTATCGCCATTGTACATGATTGGCTAACAAACTTAGGTGGCGCCGAGCGGGTTGTAGCTGCAATGCTAGAAGCGTACCCCCAGGCAGACCTCTATACAAGTGTCTATAATCCAGAGCGCTTAAAGCTCTTTCGGGATAAGAGGGTGCATACAACCTTTCTTCAAAACATACCTCTTGCAAAGCAGAAGCATCAGCTTTTTTCGGGTATGAGGCGACTAGCCTTTGAGCAGCTCGATATCAAAGGATATGATGTTGTAATTTCTTCTACGACAGCTGAAGCCAAAGGAATTATTACTGATGAGCGGACCCTTCATATATCTTACATAAATACGCCCACCCGATATCTATGGAGCCACTATGCAGAGTATCTGGCGCATCCTGGTTTTGGGGTGCTTGATCCGCTCGCTCGCTGGCAGTTGCGACGTACGGTCCAGAAAGCTAGAAAATGGGACTTTGCGGCAGCACAGAGGCCAGACGTCTTACTCGCTAACTCAAAGCATGTACAGAAAAGGATACAGAAATACTACCAGCGCGATAGTCAGGTAGTTTACCCTGTTGTAGATGTCGAACGCTTTATGAAGCGACGGCATCCTCGGCCACGACATGTGCCAGATCGCTATATGTTAGCGGTCAGCCGTTTAGTGCCATATAAGCGTATCGATATCGCTGTGCAGGCATGTGAGCAGGCCGGCTATCCGCTTATTGTTATTGGTGCTGGCCCGCAACTCAAGAGCCTGAGAAAGATAGCTGGTCCACAGACGCAATTCCTTGGAGAGGTGAAGGATAGCTTGGTTGAAGCGTACCTCCAGCATGCTAGTGCCTTCCTGTTTCCGGGCGAAGAAGATTTTGGGATCACGCCGGTCGAGTCATTGGCCTCTGGGACGCCAGTGATTGCATATAGGCGAGGAGGGGCTACCGAGACTGTTGCGGATAGCGTTGGCGTATTAGTGCGACAGCAAAGTGTGGCCGCATTTGTGCGGGCGATTCAAGAGTACGACGCGACTTGTTATGATGCGGATATATTGCAACTACGTGCTCAGGAGTTTTCAAGAGAGCGGTTTATTGCAGAGCTACAGCGAGTGGTTAGGGCGAGCCTCGAAAGTGTTGGCTAATATAAAACGATTTGCTTTACCTATATTGATTATTTGTTTTTTTGGGCTGGTTGCCGCCTTGTCACCGCTTAAAGGGTTGTTGATTAGCCGAAATACTGATGATAAAACCACAACATTTATTCGTGCTATACTTGGTGACAAGGTTAAGCCAAAAACGACCTTACTGCTATTTGCAAATAATAACGCCTTGAGGGTTGGCGGGGGATTTGTAGGGACTATTGGAGTGCTGCGAGGAGATGGCGATAATATAGCAATTAGGGAGATCCGCAGCGTATATTATTATGATCATCGTCTGGACGATAAGGTGGGTTTTGTAGTGGCGCCAAATTACATGGGGCGTTTTACAGACTCGCTACGAATCGCCGATAGTCTAAGTGAGCCAATAACTTCACTAAACCTGCAAAGGGCGCACGATGTATACTCCCGGGTTTCTGGTGAAAAAATCGATAATGTTGTAGAAATAACACCAGATCTACTAAAGAGTATATTGGATATCACTGGACCGATTGAGCTGCGAGAGTACAATCTTACAGTCGATTCTACGAATGTATTGAAAACCATACAGCTGGAAGTTGAATCAGGGAAAGATCGTGTTATCGGAAAGGACCCAAAAAGTGTGTTATCTGTATTAGCGAACGAGATAATCCAGAGAATTCCTCAGTTATCGTTGCGCGATACAGGAAGGTACTATAGCCTCCTAGGGCGTGTTTCTGCAGGTGAACAAGCACGAGCTTTACTCAATATCAGTGATCCGAGCAGGTTAGTGGTTACTAATTCTAGAGAGGAGTATATCGGTGCGAAAAATGCCCTGCTCATAACCAGCTCGAATTTAGATGCAGGTAAAGCAAGTATGAGCATTAAGCAAAATATATCCCTTGACTACTATATTGGTAGCGATGGCAAGGATAGATATTCATTAGATATCACTCGTACGCATACTGCGAGTGAGAAACTATCATATGTCGACCCTAGAACGGGCGGGGGGAACGATATAATTGGTACCGATATCTCAGCCATACAGGTATATTTGCCTCTTGGCGCACGACCAGTAGATGACAATGAGGCGCCAATAGTGCTAGAGAGTACAAACAGATGGGTGAAATATACCGAGGAGATGCAGCTAGGGCTACAAGAGACTAAAAATATTTCATTCACCTATACCTTGCAGCGCAGAGAAGAGATCAGTGGGCGTATATCGGGCAGTCAGTGGGTCCTCTATCAGTTTGGTGCTTCACCACAGCGCGTTAAGGTGCGAATTCATGCACCTGCTGGGTATGTTGTTGCTGATCTGCCTAGTAATGCAACGACTGTTGATAATCGAATCATCCAGTTTGACATATTCCAGGAACAACAGGATCTCGAGTTGAAGTATGATTTTAGATCGGAAGCGGAGTAGAGTTTTGCTACGTTTATTTCGCGAGTTTGACGAGTGCTTTGATGGCCTGTGGTTGCTTCACGGCAAGCTCAGCAAGCATCTTACGATTGAGTTTGATGTCTTTTTTGGTTAGGCCAGAAATGAATGTGCTATAGCTGAGTCCGTGTGGTCGTACGGCTGCATTGATTCGTGTCACCCAGAGTGAACGGAAATCGCGCTTACGATTACGGCGATCACGGTAGCTGTAGCTAAGTGCCTTCAAGACTGCTTCGTGGCCTTTGCGGTATGATGCGCGGCGTGTATGGCCCATGCCCTTAGTGAGGGCGAGGATCTTCTTATGGCGACGTCGGGCAGTAACAGATCGTTTTACACGCATTATGAGGCTCCCAGCATTCGCTTAACGGTCTTTGTTTCGCTTGCGCTCACGGCATGGGATTTGGTGTATCCGCGCTTTCGATCAGCTGGCTTACCACTCAACTTGTGTGCACGGGTAGCTCGGCGACGCAGTAGCGCACCTGATCCTGTAATCTTGAACCGCTTGCTAGCAGTCTTGTTGGTCTTTACCTTTGGCATCTTGTTTCCTTACTACTAATACAGCTGATAATTCGCGCCCATTCAGCGCGGCAGCCTGTTCGATTGTTGCTATCTCGGAGAGACGATCGCAGAACTTATCGAGTACCATACGACCAAGTTCCGGATGTGTAATCTCGCGTCCACGGAAGCGTACATTGACGCGAACCTTGTGGCCCTTCTCTAGGAACTTGACGGCAGCACGATGCTTGACGTCGAGGTCGTGAGTATCGGTCTTAAGTCCCAATCGAACCTGTTTAATGTCGAATTGTTTTTGATTGCGGCGGTTTTTTTGCTGAGCCTTATCCTGCTCATAGCGAAACTTACCCCAATCTATGATACGAACTACGGGAGGCTTAGCCAGAGGTGAAACTTCAACCAGATCAAGTCCGGCTTCTTCTGCAAGTCGTCGAGCCTCTTTGATAGACACTACTCCTACTTGCCGTGCTGAGGCGTCAATTAACCGTACCGGGTCGGCCGTTATCTGATAATTGACGCGAATTCGCTTGCTAATACTCTGGATACTCCTACTCGTTCTCGATCAAGTCTACAAGAAAACTACAGATTAATCAATATCTTGGGGGGTATTTTTTGCTGTTATGACGCGTAATTTCCAGGGTAGGATTTCGATAGAGAACTGGCGACTAGTCCTTTGGTGCGGATCATTCTCGAAGAGAAGGCTCGTTTCAGTGTGAATTGTAGCCTTTTTTATGGGGATATGTAGAACATCTTCTTGATCTTGCCGAACATGCATCTGTTCTTTGACGAGTCGAAATATCGGTTGTGTGTGCCGCGCTTTTGGTGAGCCTTCATGTAAAATATGAAGCTGCAACAGCGTTCCTGGGTCGCTGTCACTAGATTGAAGTGGGATGAGTCGGACGATACTCCCCGGGCAGCGTAGATGATATCGAGAATTACCATTCGTGGCATCAATCGCTAGTGTGGTAGATGCTGTCTGACCGGTAGTGAGTTCAAGCTGATTGAGGAAGAGGTGGTTGTCGCATGAAAATACCGGCATACGAGTAATTTTACGGGCAGCTATAGTTTGTAGTTCTTGCTTGAATTGGCTCTTTAAGACAGTGGCTTGTATTTGTGCAATGGGTATTTTTTGTACTCGAGGGGTGATATGGGCTAGTACTAGGTCATGGTTATTTCTCAAGGTTTCCGAAACCGCACCTAGAAATCGCGCTTGCCACAACGCATCACCGATAGAGAGTAGTGTGGCGATATGTGTTTGGCTCTGTCGTGTCTCTAATTCCGAAATAGCCACATGCTTTACCTGGAGTCGTAAGTCTTGAGCAAAGGCATCAATGAGTTGCACGATTTTTGTGCGATCAGATTGCTGTAATGAGTCTTGAATGGAGTAGACAATCATAGCGGCCCACTACTTCGTGCATCGGTGTGATGAATACGTGCGCTGACGAGTGCACCAGGCTCAATATGGATGCTCGGAGATGAGTACACTCCCTTGATGTTTGCCGATCTTTTGACCTCCATTGTGTCGCTGGCGGTGTTGTCGCCATTAGTCGCGCCGAAAATAACGAGTGAGCGAGCAGTGATGTCACCTTCAAATGCACCGTTTTCAGTAATCTCGCAAAAGCCGGCTGTATGAATCGACCCCGATACTGTTGCATCAATTACAACATCATCATTAGATTGGACCGTTACATCACCACGAACGAACGAGGAGAGGTATATCCCGGCATGAGTTCGGTAGTCGAAAGGGAGCTTATTTCGAGCCATGCTTCTCCTGGTATGGGTTTTGCTTGAGTGCTTTTGTTACGGCTGTTGCTTCTTCATCTGAGAGATTGTGTGAACTTTGACCAAGAATGATTTGCTTGGCGTATACGCGTGATCCAGTTCGGGCATGGATACTCGATATAACCCAGCCATTTCCTTTGTAATCGAGTACAGCCAGACAAAAACTTTGATCGCCTCCAGTATCGGCGAACGGATTAAATCGTACGAAGCCTATTCTCGAGTGGCCGTGCTCTGCCAAGCCCTGTAGCTTTTGTGTGCGTTCTTCTAGCTTTGCTAAGCGCTTATTCTGATCTTTTTCTTGATCGGCGTACTGATTCAGGCGGCTCATGATGCTTCCTTGGGTATCCTTGCTATTGAAGAACTCTCCGAAGTTTCGCTCAATCTTTATGATACGCCATAGCAAGTAAGCGCACAGTCCAATAAGTCCTACTACAAATGCGATTAGTATTACTTCCACCTCATACCTCCGTTGACTGCTTATTATAGCCCCTTCGAGAAAACATTGGCAATTCGTTGAGCTTCAGATACAATTGCTTTTGATATGGCTAATAGAAAAAAGCATCTGAAATATCGAGCTAGTAAAACGAGTGAGACGCCTCGTAATCCAGGGAAATTAGCGCCGAGTAATTCGATGGAAAGCAGTCAGGATGAGGTCGCGCACAAGAAAATGGCGACTAAGAAGGGTGCCTCAGCGGCTGTTAAGCAGAAGAAAGCTGTTCCACAAAAATATTCGGCACTTACTCCTCATGAGGCAGGAGTGGTACGCAAAGAACTATTGCATCTCATGATAGCTGCAGCAGGATTGGCTGTACTTTATGCGGTGCTATGGGGGGTGCTTACCAGGACTGGGCTTGAATCTTACTTAACGGAACTTATCAAGCTACAGTAGCGGCTGCTTGGGTATTGTCAACTTTATACCCATGAGAGTTATCGATATCGGTTCGTTTATATTGTAGCGCTTCAGCTAAATGACTTCTTTTGATGATATTACTGTCCTCAAGGTCCGCTATTGTGCGCGCGACACGTTGGATACGTTGAACGGCCCGTTGAGTAAGCCCTAGATTTGACTGAGCAAGTGCTAAGAGCTGGATTGCGCTGTCTTCTAGCCCGATAAAGCGGTCTATGTCATCAAAGCGAATGTCACTATTGTGGAGATATGCTGTTTCTCTGTAGCGCGTTGCTTGGCGAGTGCGTGCAGTGGATATTTGTTCTCTCGGATCTATAGGTGAGTCAGCTAATGATGTATTAATTACATCGTTTTCCGCTTCGAGATATACAATGATGTCAAAACGATCGAGTAGTGGGCCGGATATACGTTTCTGATAACTCTGTATGCGCTGTATTGTGCAGTTGCACGGGCGACTATTCGATCCTGTATAGCCGCAAGGGCAGGGGTTCATGGCCGCTATGAGCAGAGTGTTTGCCGGATAGCTTGCGGTCATGGCGGCTCGGGCAATTGTGACCTCGCGATTCTCGAGTGGCTGTCTCAAGGTCTCAAGGCTGCTGCGTGAGAATTCAGGCAATTCGTCGAGAAAGAGTACTCCGCGATGAGCCAAGCTAATCTCTCCGGGCCGAGGTCTAGACCCGCCACCAATCAATGCGTGCTCACTGGCGTTGTGGTGCGGAGCTCGAAAAGGTCGCGCTCCGAACGGCATGGGTGGCTTGACGCCCGCTAAAGAGTGGATGTAGTATATTTCCTTCGTTTCCTCTAGGGTTGCAGTGGGCATGAGCGACGGTAGGCTGTGAGCAAGCAAAGTTTTGCCCACTCCAGGAGGCCCAATCATTAAGATATTGTGATTGCCAGCAGCAGCGATCTGCAAGGCGCGCTTTGCCATTACTTGACCGCGGATGTGCGCAAGTGGGTTTGACTTACTCGAAATCATTCCTGCATATGCAAGCTTATCTACGCTACCATGCCACGCCATAAGCGTTTTTTCATCAAGAAAATGAAGATACAGTTCTCGCAAATTCGCCGGCCGTAATATCTCTAGGTTGTCAATTTTTGGAATATCTAATTGTGTATGTGGATCTATCACAATCGTTCGAAATCCTGCACGACTAGCACTTAAGACAGAGGCAATAGATTCGTGCGTTGGTCGCAGCGAACCATCAAGGGCTAGCTCGGCCATGAAGCAAATGTCCTTTGAGAGGGCGGGGAGCTGTTTGGTTGCTACGAGGATCCCCATGGCGAGCGCAAGATCACAATTAATGCCAGTCTTTGCTACATCGGCTGGCGCTAAGTTAATAGTTACCTTACGCGGCGGAAATTCGAGCCCGCTATTTCGAATCGCGCTGCGAATGCGCTCTCGTGATTCCTCGATCGCTTTACTCGGTAGGCCAACAATCGTAATTCCTGGTAGGCCGGCAAACACATCTGTTTCAATAGTAATTGGATGTGGTTGTGCGCCGTGGTGGGCGAGTGTATAGGTTTGTGCGATCATGAGTACCCCCTTTGAAAGCACTATAGCGTACAAAAATCGAACAAACAAGCATAATCATTATTTGGCTGGGTTTTGCTGCCTATACCATCGTGCAGCGGATTCAGGAGGTATGACATTGACGATCATACCGGTACCAACCTCTAGGCCACCCCAAGGAGATACTACATTGCGCCCACATATTTTGAGCGTGAGTCTTTGATTCGGATGGATGCCTTGATCAACGATGAGGTTATAACTTATAGAAGTGTCCGTCAGTGCCTTTGTAATCGGCGCAAGTATCTCGGCTGCGCTTGAGAGTAGCTGGTTATCGCAGTCATCGAGTATACTTATTGCTCGTTTTGGTAAAAGCCAGGTCTCCATTTGCCACTGTGATGCATATGGACAGAATGCGATCCAGTCCTCATTTTCGGCAATAAGTCGTTTGTTTTCCTGCTTCTCGAACAAAATAATGGCTTCAAATGGATCGCGCTGGTATTTGTCATAGTAATTTGCGCAGGCTTCGGCTTCGCGGATAATGTTTGGCGGTACAATCGGGAGCGCAATTATCTGACTGTGTGCGTGCGCCAATGATGCCCCGGCTTCATAGCCGTCATTGCGGAAGATCGAAACGTAGGCGATGTGCCTATTGTGCTTGATATCGCGACTACGCTCTCGATAGGCCTGCAAGACTACGCCTACCTGTGTGCTGTCGAGCCTGCCGAATGGCACATTTGAGAGTGGGGTATCGATCACGAGTTCTTGTTTGCCATACGCGTGCGGGTTATCAAGTGTGAGGGCTGGGTATTTGTTCTCGACAACCTTTACATCCCACGGTATATTGCCCGATTTTGACGGTATTTCTAGTACTGAGGTTTGTAGGTCTAAGCGAGGAGAATCGGCCGACTCGACCATTGGATGGTCATGGCTTGCAGCGTCATACGGTCTGTTTTTACGCTTGGGGGCAACTAATACATAATATTCGTGGAGATAATCACGGCGTATTTCTGTGATTGCCTCAGAGACATCGAGATCAAGTTTGGCTGCGGGGTGGGTGTCAGGAAGCTGCATAGCAAGCCCTGGCTGGCTGTCAGCAGAATCGTGTGACCCAGTCTGTGGCTGATCATTGAGTGCTTCGCTATGGTGCCCATGATGCACATCGCTCGCGGGAATATGTAGACGTTCCATAGCTCTATACTACCCGATAGCACAAGAAAACGTAAGCACTATTAGGCTGTCTTTATTGGTGCGAGTCTAGGCGACCCCTGAGGTATCGCAGGATGTGCAATGACGCATCGGGCCGCGCAACTTTTTCGAGGCGAGATACGTATTTATTGGCATCAGTAAGTATTGAAATGGCTGCACTGGCGATGTCTCGGGGCTTGTCAGCGACTACTCCGAGCTTAAAGCGCTCGACGAGCTCTGCATTGCCTTCTTCTTGCCCTGGGATTACTTTATTGATGATCATTGGCTTCTTTGCGGCAATACACTCCATCACGGTCGACCCGCCAGCTTTAGTAATGACGAGTGCTGAGTTCTTGATGAGCTCGTAGAGTTTGTCCGTCCAGCCAATGAGTCGAAAATTTTCAGGTAGTATGAATGCGTCATCGCTGAGCGCGTCATGTAGATCTTCATCTCGACCGGTCACGAGTACAAACGTTACATCGCGAATAGGGGCTAGGGCCCGTACCAGACGCTTGACGTAACCAGCTCGTAATGACGAAGCGCTTATGGTAATGATTTGATCTGATTTTTTGATGTCCAGTTCTTTAAAAATACTTGTGTCGGCGGGGCGCGTGAAGGCTTCGTGTACTGGGTAGCCGAGCGGGAAGATTTTCTTGTTTGCAACGCCAAGCTTGTGGAGGCTCGCAGCAGTTGGCTCATTGGCGACGAGGTAAAAATCGCTATCTGGTTGAGTCCATGCGGTATGTACGGAGATTGAGTCGGTGATGAGCGTTGCAAATTCTACGTCAAAATATTCTTTTGTAATCGAATAGGCGATGTATTGCCAGATCGGATAGTTAGAAATGACCAGTGCTGGGTCATGATCGGCAATGAGGTTGACGAGGGCCTTGCGGCGGATAGGATAGTTGAGTGCATTGATAAGTCGAATCGGAAGATGGCTCTTGTCGGTAGAGGTGTAGATCCATTTATGTATGAGCGGGGTATGCTTGGCGTTGATCTCGTATATTCGTTTAGATGCAGTATTGAAGATACTACTTACTTCGTCACTAAAATCTACCACTTCAATTTTGAAGTTGAGCTCAGGGTGAGATTCTGCTGCAGACTTCAGGGCTCGCGCGGTTGCCATATGTCCCTGTCCGAAATTTGATGACAAGATCAAAATAGTATCAGGAGTGTGTTTTTTCATAATTGATTAAGTTAGCCTTCCCAAATATTCTACCTGGATGCGAGCGATTGGCCTAGTGTTGATCTAGAAATATATCTCAAAAAATGCTATTATAATGCTCTCGGGGCTGACTAGCTTCGACAGAGTGACCTTGAAAGATATACTGGCAAGCCGGGTTGAGATGAACGTTATCCGTCTCATTCCAACAAGTGAGAACTCTCTTGTTAGCCGCGTACGCTCAGTTTATGCTGACGCGTTCGCAGCACCAGCTTTTGCTTAATACGTAAAAGCCGCTGACAGCTCGACGCCAACTAGAGCTTGAAGTGCCATATTCTGTTGGTTGCGTGAGATGTGCGCCGACGTACGCAATTCACTAAGCCTTTATGCGCCGGGAAGGGGACGTGCTTTGGCTCGTTTTGAATCGTTCTTTTCTAAAAAAATCTCTAAGCGAGCTACGCTTGTAGATGGTATATTGATCACATTCTGGACGAGGGTGCGATTCCCTCCAGCTCCACCATACTTATTATGCTTAAAACCAGGTTACTACGCCTGGTTTTTTGTTTTCAGATTATGAAACTTATTAACAAATCTTTCGAGCCTATCATATTCCATTTCGGCTAAGAATTTACCATCGGTTCGGAAGTCTGAGCCTACAATAAAGTAGTCTGCTAGATCGAAGAATGTGCTGATGTTCTCTGAAGTCATACCAGAACCAATCAATACTGGTAGATTAGTCATACATTTCACCTTCTTTAGGTCGTCGGTATTAGGCTCAATACCTGTGAATTTACTGGTTACAATGACGCCATCAACCGAAAGGCTTGGCTCAAAAAAGGACAGCGTACAGTAGTTAAGGTTAACCGCAAGAAGCAAAGCCAAAGCTACATTGGTTTCCTGAACCAAAAGACGTTTGCCCGCCATCTCTACGAGATGCCTTGGCAAAACAGTGACGAGGTGCTCGTTGCAACACAGCAATTCCTAAAAGCATACCCACACAAGAAGATCTGTATTGTCTGGGACAATGCCCCATTCCACAAAAGCTTAAAGATACGAGAACAACTGAAGAATGGTGGATTACTTGAGCGAGTCCATCTCATTGCTATGCCACCTTATGCGCCAGATGAGAACCCTATTGAACATGTTTGGAATACTGCTAAGTAGTCCATTGCAAATATCTAGCACGAAACATTCGAATAAACAGAACAAGCGTTCAGCGACTTCGTCGCCTCACGCCAGTTTCAATACTTGTTTTGAGACATTTGGTTTTGGGATTGCTATATGTTGGGAAGACGCCCAAAATAAAAACCAGGTTAGAGGGTTGTGGGGACCGTTCTAACCTGGAATTTTTAGTTCTGTGTTTGTTTTTGAGTAATATATGTGTGCAGCAGCACAATTAGATAATACTGTTCTTCAATACCTTCTGTCAACAAAAAAGCTGTGGATAACCACAACTTTTTTAAAAAATATTTTCGATGATTTTCAAGTATGCTTAAGCATCTTGCGTTTGGCTGACAAAATCGCCGGCCACTGTGCCATTACCGCCGTACTCGCCATGTCGAGCCTGGGCATTATCGCGCGTTAGGCCAAGGTAAATTTCTTGGGCGTTTTTGACGTTCTCGGCCTTGCCGGCCCATGCCTGCATAGCTGGGTCCTGTACGGCCCGAGAGAATGAGAAGGTGATCGGCCATGGCTGTTCGCCACGAGCGCCCACTGCTTGAAGGTTGTTTCGAACCTGTTCAGGGGTCTGACCGCCCGAAAGGAAAACAATCCCAGCGAGTTCCTTTGGTACTGCTGCATGTAGTACTTCTAAGGTTGCTTGGGCAACTTCCTCGGGCTTTGATGGAGTATCAGTCTGCTTGCCAGCTAATACCATGCTTGTCTTCAGGATGGTGCCGGTGAGATCTACCCGATATGCTTGTAGCATAGCCATCAGGAGCCCGATCGCTGCCCGGGTAGCTTCCTTGGCTTCAGTAATAGTGTGAGAGCCCTCATAGAGTACCTCTGGCTCGACAATAGGCACGATACCCACAGTCTGACACATTGCTGCATAGCGGGCCATGGTATGCAGGTTGGCATGCAATGCGCCCTTTGAAGGAAGGTGAGCGGCTGCATCGACCTTAAAGGCAGCTCGCCACTTCGCGAAGCGAGCGCCGAGCGAGTAGTATTCTTTTAGTCGGTCGGCAAGACCGTCAAGGCCCTCGGTGATTGTCTCGTCTTTAAAATTATCGAGCGGGACGAGGCCCTTGTCGACTTTGATGCCCGGGATGATATTGTGCGACTCTAGGTATTTTGGAAATAACACCCCATCATCGGTCTGCTGACGAATGGTTTCGTCGTAGAAAATAACACCGGACAAATATTGCTCAATGCCGGGCGTTGTAATAAGTAGCTGTCTATACTGACGACGAGTCTCTTCATCGCAGGGGATGCCGAGTGCTTCAAAGCGCTTGGCTGCACTCTTTGTGCTTTCATCGGCTGCAAGTAGACCCTTATGAAGGGCTACGAGTGCACGAGCGATATCATTGAGTGATTCCTTCATACGTTCTCCTTAAGGTATGTCTACATGTATGATACCGGCTATGCTTTAGTAGCGTCAAATGCTTTATTGCACAATACATATGCTATAGCATGATTATTCAGCGCTTGAGCCGTGCCTTTGCCTCGAGAGAAGCATCGTTTTGCATGGCTTTAGCTCGTGCAGCTTGACGTTTGTCATAGCGCTTGCGACCGCGACCTATTGCGATCTCGAGCTTGACGAGTCCGCGGGTGACACCGATCGCAGTTGGGACGATGGCCATACCTTCGGCGCGCTTTGCTATTTGTAGGATATCTAATTCTTTGCGATTTAAGAGGAGTTTACGTGATTGAGTGGGCTCATAGTTTGCGAGCTGGGTGGCTAGGGTATAGCGACGTATATGGCAGTTCTCGAGGTAAGCTTCATTATTCCGGAGATGAATAAAGCTGCCTTTCAGGCTTACGTGGCCTTGCTTGATGCTCTTCACCTCGTGGCCGGCCAGCACTAAGCCGGCTTCAAATCTTTCGATGATTTCGTAGTCGTGTTTCGCGCGTCGGTTGAGAGCGATTACTTTCATGCTGACATTATACCTGATACGGGTTTGCTTTCATCTATACACACTCCTTATAATAAGAAAACAATGCAGGTGGATATACTGATGCAGGTGGGGGGAGTATTGTATGCAGCCTATCAGGCGGCAGGCTTTGGTGATCTTGAAGTAGACGAGGCTGTCGACTCATTGGAGTTCTGTGATATCTCGTATGGTGATTTTGCTAGCAATCTGGCTATGCGGCAAGCGAAATCACTCAAGATGGCACCTCGCGAGATAGCAGAGCGACTTACTTCCTATCTACAGGACCATCCAAACATCGATTCAGTTGAGGTGGCTGGCCCCGGGTTCTTAAATATTAGCCTCAGTAGCGAAGTATGGGCTCAGTTTATCGAGCAGCTCGACGGGGACTTCTTCCGGACTGAGCACGGCAAGGGTACGCGCGTGAATATTGAGTTTGTATCTGCTAATCCAACTGGACCATTGGTACTTGTGAATGCTTGGAACGGCTTCTACGGCGATGTGTTGGCGCGCCTCTACGAGAGTCAGGGGTATGAAGTGGTGCGCGAGTATTATTTGAATGATGGCGGTAATCAGATAGCTCAACTGGGCCGAGCTGTGCAACAGGCAACGGGCATGGAGTTTGCTGCTGAAGTCAGCGAGGAGTTGTATCGTGGTCCATATATCGATGAGCTGGCCGAGCGGATGGTTGGCATCTATGGTTCTGCAGATGCTGTACAAGCACTAAGTCCAGCAGAGCTTGGCGACCAGGCGCAAAAACTCATTTTTGCAGAATATATCCAGCCAACTCTCAAGCGGCTTGGTATTCCTTTTGACGAAGTGTATCCAGAATCGATTCTCAATAATACAGACACTATTCAGCGGCTTGAAGTGGCGGGGGCAGTCGTTCATAAGGATGGAGCTGTATGGTTTAGCGGTGAGAAAGCTGGGCTTGATAAAGATGAGGTGCTCGTACGATCTACCGATAATCAAGAAACCTATTTCCTCAAAGACATTTCGTATCAATATGGGAAGCTGGTTGAGCGGGGCTTTGATCGTGCGATTACGATCGTCGGGCCTGACCACCACGGCCAGGAGAAGCGGCTGGCTGCAGCACTTCAACTGCTTGGCGTACAGGGCTTTGTGCCACTTTGGACGCAAGCAGTGCGCCTGATCAAGGATGGGGAAGAATTTAAGATGAGCAAGCGTCGAGGGAACTTTATTCTACTCGACGAATTTCTCGATGTTGTACCAGTAGATACTGCACGCTTCTTCTTTGCCTTGCGTGATCCGAATACGCACTTTGATCTCGATCTCGATCTGGTATCTGCTCAGAACAAGCACAACCCCTTGTACTATGTGATGTACGCCTATGTGCGTATGGGGAGTGTATTGAAGAAGGCAAAGGATGACGGGGTGCTGATAGATGAAGCAGTTAGCTGCATTCCTAAGTCTGATTTGGATCGAGCACTCGTGCGTCAGTTGGTGGAGCTGCAGCGGCTGATTGGACGAGCAGTTCACACCCAACAGGTGCATTCCGTCTTGCACGCGCTGGTTGATTTCGCGGGGCTTTTTCATGACTGGTATGAGCGTAACCCCATATTGAAGGCTTCAGGCGATGAACGAGCTGTGAGACTCGTATTGATAGGTCATGTATATATTGCAATTCAGGGTATCCTTAAGCTAATTGGCGTGACACCTCAAGAACGGATGGAATAAATGCAGCAGCAGGAGGAGGAGAAGGTGTTTTCACCGCGTCTTAAGAAAGAGTTACAGCACCTTATTGATGGGCTTAACCCAGCGCAGCAGGAGGCGGTACTACACAGTACAGGCCCAGTACTTGTTATAGCTGGTGCGGGGACAGGAAAGACCAAGGTAATAACGAATCGCATTGCTTATCTCATTCAATCCGGCCAAGCACTCCCAGAAGAAATACTCGCTTTGACGTTTACTGACAAGGCAGCTCAAGAGATGCAGGATCGTGTCGACGAGTTGCTCCCATACGGTGTCGTTGAGACGAATATAATGACTTTTCACGCGCTCGGTGGAATGCTCTTGCGTGATTACGCTCTGGATTTGCAGATTAATCTCAAAGCTAGACTGGCGAGTCCCGTGCAGCAGCATATCTTGCTTCATGACACGCTCGAAAACATGGAGGAGCTACAGTACTTTCGTCCTGCCCACAATCCGACCATGTACACCGAAGCAATACTGAGGTACATTTCACGACTCAAGGATGAGGGCATTGGCCCCGAAGACTTGCGCGGCCAGATTGCTGACCTACCTGATGCTGCCAAGGATCTATTTGACCAAGTGAAATACCAAGAGCTTGCAGACGTATATGGGCACTACGAGCGGCGCAAGCTTGCTGAGGGTTTTCTCGACTTTGGTGATCAGCTCATGCTGCCGTATGTTTTGTTGTCAAAAAAACAACACATACTCGAGCAAATACAGAAACAGTACAAATTTATCCTGGTAGATGAGTTCCAGGATACCAATACGATACAAGCAAAACTTCTATATTTGTTGTCTAAAAAACATCAAAATCTTATGGTTGTTGGTGATGACGATCAGTCAATCTATCGTTTCCGCGGCGCTGAGCTCGACAACATACTGTCCTTTCATGATTTTTTCCCGAGTGCCAAGCAGATAGTGTTGATAGAGAATTATCGATCAACACAGCAAATCATCGATGCTAGTTATGAGCTTATCCAGCATAATAATCCGGCTCGGCTAGAGACCAAGCTACAAATTGATAAGCGCCTGCATGCTCAAAGTCAGGGCAGGGCAGTCGCCATTGAGGAGTTAGGCGACATTAGGTCTGAGGTTGATCGCGTAGTTCAGCTTGTCTTGGAGGGTGCGTCTCGCTACGGAGCCTCAAGCGTGGCTGTGTTGACTCGCAATAACCAGCAGGCAGAGACGATAATTCGGGCATTGCAGCAGAAGGCTGTGCCAGTCGCAACACAGATTGCTCGCAACTTACTTTTGCAACCCATAGTTCGACAGTGTATAGATTTTTTGTGTGTACTGCACGACGAAACTGATTCAGCTGCACTATATCGTTTCTTGTTGAGCCCACGGGTTGCTGCGGACGCGGAGGTCATCATATCCTTGTCTGCTGAAGCTAAGCGTGAACACAAAAGCTTAGCCCAAAGAATACGTGAGTGTGGATCCGAGGTGGCATATGTGTACGCACAGCTAGAACGTATTCAGGCCTATCGTCAGCGGGTACGAGAGATCTCAGTTGGTGAGCTACTTTATGAGTTTGTAACGAGCGATGGATACCTTGAGCGACTTATTGCGCGCGCCGAGGATGATGCACATAGTGCTCGTGACATTCAGAGTCTGGCACGATTCTTTAATTTGATATCAGAGCTAGAGGCTGTTGAGGGTATGCAGAGCTCTCACGATCTGTGGCTGCATATTCGGGAAATGTATGATCTAGAAGTTCTCACTGATCCAGATGAATCCGAGCAGATCGAAGGGGTGCATGTCCTTACCGCACACCGTTCTAAGGGGTTAGAGTTTGATCGGGTTGTGCTCTTTGATCTAGTTGAAGGCACCTTTCCTGCTACTCGCAAAGGAGAATCGTTGTATTTACCACAACAAATGTCTCTTGATAAGGGGGTGTCTATTGGGCAAGTACATCTGAGTGAAGAGCGACGATTGTTTTATGTTGC
This sequence comes from bacterium, assembly GCA_020854115.1. Lineage (NCBI taxonomy): Bacteria > bacterium. The sequence continues at coordinate 63,060 of JADZGC010000004.1, forward strand.
GGTGACACGTGCTAAACAGGAATTGTTTGTAACTTACTCGTGCAATCATGGAGGAAGGCGGCTTAAGAAGCCATCTCGTTTTCTGCTTGAGGCTTTTGGTTACGATATACAGCCAAAAGCGTCTCGCAAAGTAGAATTGAGTACAGCGATGATTCATCAGTTTGATGGTAGTGTAACGGAACCCGGTAAGCTCACATTTCCAGAGAAGGATGGCTGGCTGACTCTCACTCCAAATCAGATTAATGACTACCTGACTAACCCTCAATATTTTTACGTTCGCCACGTACTGCGATTCCCCGAAAAACAATCACATCGTATGGTGTACGGCACGTCAATTCACGCAGCTCTCGAGGTGTATCTTCGACAGCGTATGCAAGGTAAAAAAGTTAGCTTTGAAGAGTTACTTTTAGTATTGCGTGATAGCTGGAGCCACAATGGGTTTGTGTCGTTGCGACACGAGCAAGAGCGGATGCAGGCGGCTGAGGACACGCTTCGGAAAACATGGCAGTCGTTTGAAGCAACGGATCTGCAAATTGTCGATGTTGAGCGCGCGTTTCAGGTGGACTTTGAAGAATATAAAGTCAGGGTTCGGGGTCGCTATGACCTGATACTGCAGAATCAAAACGGCATAGAGATTCGCGACTTCAAGACGTCGTCAGTAAACGATCAGAAGGCGGCACAGAATCGTGTACGAGATTCTGTGCCAATGCAGATATACGCGTTGGCCTGGAGTATGGAGCAGCCAGAGAAGCCGCTCTCGTTGATTAGTTTACATTTTGTCGATTCGGGCATTGTTGCTACTCGAGATAAGCTCAATCATGTGAAGACTCGAGCTCGAATTCAAGAAGTGGCAGAAGGTATACGTGCTGCACACTATCCCAAAAAAGGGAACCTCACGAATCTTGAGATGGAGGGCATTGCATGAGGATAGTCGAGACCTACCGTGATCAAGAATGGCTTGAAAATCTTCTGGCCGATATCTGGTATGAGCACTTTTCGGACGTGCCCCAAGAGAATGAAGTGAGAATAATCTGGGGCAAGCGAGCTAAGCGTAGATTGGGCTCGATTTCGCTTGATCCGCATGATCGATTGACGAGTATTATTCGGGTTAACCGATTATTTCAGGACCTAGAAGTCCCCGAAATGGTTATACGGGCAACTATCTTTCATGAGATGACGCACTATGCGCATGGGTTTAATTCTCCATTGCAGCAAAAGCAGCGACATCCTCACAGCGGTGGAGTAATTCGCAAAGAATTTGCGGAGCGTGGACAAGAGAAGTTGTATCATCTACAACAAAAATGGCTTAAAACATCATGGCTCGACGTATTACGTAAGCACGGTATGATTCGTGATACGCTGTTTGTTCGCTACATGATTGATTAAATGGTAGACTAGATACATATGACTGAAGTGTTGGTAATAATTGGGGTTGCACTGCTGTGTGCGCTCGTGGGAATAAACCTTTGGGCGCTGCTACGGCCTCGATCAGGTGGGGATGGGCTGGATGAGCCTATGACATCCCTTTTAAAGCAAGATTTGCAGGGACTCCATCAGCTACTTTCGCAATCCCACGCCCAGCTGAATGAACGCATTGATCGCAATAACCAGACATTACAAGCGAATGTACACGCTCAAATGAGGCAGTCGTCAGAGATTATCAAAGACGTAACTGAGCGCCTCACTAAACTTGATGAAACTAATCGCCGCGTTGTAGACATTACATCAGAACTAAAAACTTTGCAGACTGTACTACAAAACCCGAAGCAGCGAGGTGTGCTCGGGGAGTATTATCTTGCGCAAGTCCTGGAAAATGTGCTGGCGCCGCAGCAATATAAACTTCAATATGCATTTAAGGACGGAGCGATTGTAGATGCCGTCATTCTGCTTGATAAAGGGAGAATTCTTCCTGTCGACTCAAAATTTAGTCTCGAGAATTACAATCGCCTCGTGGATAAAACCGTAGGTGTTGAGCGAGATCAGTTGGTTAAACAATTCAAGCAGGATCTGAAGGGGAGGATTGATGAGACTGCAAAATACATTCGTCCAAGCGAGGGGACGATGGACTTTGCATTTATGTTTATCCCGTCTGAAGCCATTTACTATGATCTACTCGTGAATCAAGTGGGCGCCACTCAGACAACTTCACGCGATCTGATCGAATACGCGTTTCGAGATAAGCACGTGATCATTGTTTCGCCGACGTCATTTATGGCCTACCTACAGACCGTGATGCAAGGACTGAGATCTCTGCAGATCGAGGAGCAGGCCCGGGAAATCCAAGAGAGAGTAGGTAAGCTTGGGCGCCATGTTTTGTCGTATGAAAGTTTCTTGCAAAAACTGGGTAATTCATTAGGGACAACGGTAAACCACTACAATAACGCTTACAAGGAATTCCGAAAAGTAGACACGGATGTTGCCAAGATTGCGCAGAAAACACCCACTGTAGACCCGCAGCTAGTTGATAAGCCTAGGTTAGATGATTAGACGAGCTATATGAAACGCATTTTATCTGGTATCAAACCGTCTGGAGACGCCCATCTTGGGAGCTATCTGGGGGCTATGAAGCAATGGCCAAAATATCAGGGGTCGAATCACGAAGTATTCTTCTTTATAGCTGACCTTCATGCCCTAAATGCTCGACAAGACCCGGAGTTACTCCGAAGTCGTAGTCTGGATCTTCTGGCATGGCTATTGGCTTTGGGTATTGATGCTGAGACTAACCCTATCTTTGTACAGTCGCAGGTATCGGCTCACGCTGAGCTTGGGTGGATCCTAAATAACTACACCACCATGGGCGAGCTTTCTCGTATGACGCAGTATAAGGATAAGGCTGCAAAATCTGGTGCTGCTGGTCAGCTTGTGGCTCTATTTGACTACCCTGTTTTGATGGCGGCTGATATCTTGCTATATGATGCAGATGAGGTGCCTGTGGGCGACGATCAGACTCAGCATGTTGAGCTGACAAGAGACATTGCAGAACGTATGAACAATCTGTATGGAGGCAATCTGTTTCGCATTCCTACGTTCTCAAAGCCGAATGCTGCGTCGCGCGTTATGATGCTCGATGATCCAACGAAGAAAATGAGTAAAAGTGAGGCGGGGGATGGATGCGTCTATTTGCTTGATACAGAAGAGTCGATAAGGCGTAAGGTGAGTCGGGCCGTAACAGATTCACTGGGCCATGTGTCGTATGATCTTGCGGCCCAGCCAGGCGTTAGTAATCTGTTGGGAATAGAGAGTGAGCTTACGGGTCTGAGTATTGAGGAAGTGCTCCATAAGTATTCAGGCAGTCAGTATGGCGTACTGAAGCAGGGTGTGGCAAATGCTATTTGTAACGCCCTATTGCCGCTTCAGGAGAAATACAGTGATTTACGAGCAAATGAACGGCTGCTACTGGGTGTAAGTGAAAAAGGTGCTGCTCGAGCTCGAGCGGTCGCCGATAAGAAGCTTGATCAGGTGAAGCGATCACTGGGATTGTTGTAAAAAATACTCGCATATCAACAGAGTAGAGTGTCTAAAATTAGTCAAAAATATTGACAAAGCATAAGTACTTTGCTATACTGTACACAAGTTAGTTCATTCAAAACAAAAACAAAAACAAGCTTTCCGCAAATTTCTTTTTATCGCTTGAACTCGTAAAAAGCGATGTTTTGTATACAGTAGGGCAACTCCGACCTGCAGACACCCCCCTTGTCTCGGGTCGGGTTTCCCCTACTGTTCGAGGGAAACCTCAGAAGGCACTCGCAAGAGAGCCACATACCACCCGCTGGATAGTAAGTATCCTCACAAAAGATGACTCCCCGTAGCGATCTTTTCATACAGGATCTACATCCGTACGGATGGTAGGGAAGCAGCGACAAAATACCCCACAACGTATCGTACCTTCAGTGGAGTATAGAGACGCGACCGTTTTTCTAGGTGTAAACTTAGAAAAGCCCCTCGGGGCAGCACGTGCCATATAGATTCGTATCTTTTTAGGGCAGATGTAGCTGCCCCGTAACCATTTATGTTTATTCACGCATACTAATATCGAACCCGCCGCAAGGCGGTTTTTTGTTTATGGACATGCGCGTGAGCGAATAGCATACTTAAGCATTAAAAGAATAAAATATATACTCAAATGGAAAGCAAAAATGACAGTATTAATAAAATAGTTCAATGATCACTACATTGTACTCAGTACAAAAGGTCGATGAACCGTGCCATAATATGACTATGCGACTTGCAGAAATGAATCGGTTGGTATTGCTATTGTCAGTACTAGTACTTATTGGGTTGCTCGGGATGAGCGTCACATTATTCTTTTTCTTTGCTATATCGCCTAGAGACATTGGTGGCGTTGGCGTGACGGCTTGGTTTGTCAGTCTTTTTTGCGCCTTAGTTGCAGTACTTACTCTGATTCGTTACGTATTGCGGGTTCGCAAGGTAGAGTCTCAGTATAGACTCGAGCGGCTGCGCGTGATACTAAGAAGTAGTTTTATTATTAGTCTTTTTTTGGTCATAGCATTAGCTATGCAAAGCCTGCGAGCCTTGAGCGCAGGCGATGTAGTACTTTTTCTCCTTACTCTTGCTATAATTGAGATATACTTTCGGACTAAATAATTATGATGAGACTACATAAGAAGCTGGAGAGTCTATCTACAGCTGCTAAAAAAATGATAGCGAGTGCTGATTCTGTAGAAGCGCTTGAAAAAGCGCGAGTCCAGTTACTGGGCAAGAAGAGTGAATTGGCTAGTATATTATCGCAATTGCCTGACTTGCCAATGCGAGAGCGCAAAGAAATCGGGGCGTTGGCTAATCAGCTGAGGGCAGACCTAGAGCTGGCCATCGAGCTGCGTACACAGAAGCTTATTGACTCTGTAGATGATGCCTTAAGTTCAATCGATATCTCCGCGCCAGGGGAGTTGCATATCGTCGAGCCGGGGCACATACATCCAACGCAAGCCATACTCTCCGATATCTATGATATTTTCTTGCGGCTGGGGTTTGCAGTTGCTGATGGTCCCGAGATTGAGACTGACTGGTACAACTTCGAAGTACTGAATATGCCAGCGGATCATCCTGCGCGCGAGATGCAAGATACTTTCTATATCGAGAGTGACGGTAAGCACCCGCCACTTGTGCCGCGCACCCATACGTCTGCCTCCCAGATTCGCTATATGGAGCAAAATGAGCCGCCATTTAAGGTCATTGTGCCGGGTAGGGTGTACCGTAACGAAGACGAGGACAGAACTCATATTTGGAGCTTTTATCAGGTAGAGGGATTGGTGGTTGGTGAAGGAGTCAGTATGGCCGATCTAAAGGGGACACTCTTGCATGTCATGAAGGAGTTGTTTGGTCCGCAGACAAAAGTTCGTTTTAGGCCAAGTTATTTCCCATATACAGAGCCATCTGTCGAGATAGATGTCTGGTATCAAGAATCCTGGCTTGAATTATGTGGGGGGGGTATGGTGCATCCAGAGGTATTACGTCAGGGGGGGATAGATCCAGAGAGGTACTCTGGCTTTGCTTTTGGGTTTGGGGCTGATCGATTAAGTTTTATTCGTTATGGTCTTCAAGATATACGCGTATTGTGGCGACCTAATCTCTTGATAAGTAAACAAGTATGAAGATAGCTGTCGAAACAATCAATCGATACTTCAAGAAACCTCTATCTACAGATAGAATGGTGAGTTTAATTGAGCGCACAGAAATCGAAGTCGAAGAAATTTTGTATGCGAATAGGCTTGATCCAAAAATTATCTTAGCTAAAGTTCTGGATGTGTTTCCGCATCCTAATGCAGATCGACTACGACTAGTAGATATAGAATATGGTGCGAAGCGACCAACGCGTGTAGTGTGCGGTGCTCCAAATGTAGCAGTCGGGCAGCGCGTAGCCTGGGTGCGACCCGGAGCTACGCTACCGGACGGTACGCAGATTGACCAGGCAGTCATTCGCGGTGAGAAAAGCGCAGGAATGCTAGCTAGCGCCAAGGAATTAAGCATATCGGATGACCATTCTGGAATCGTCGTGCTTGATGAAGTAACCCACTCGCTTGGAACATCATTGTGCGACATTGTATTTTCGACTGACGTCCTGGATGTGAAGACGCCTGCGAACAGGTGGGATTACCTTAGCGGGGAGGGGATAGCACGTGAGCTGTCTGCATATGATCAGTCAATTCAGCTCCTTTTGCCAGAGCGAGGGGAATATACTTATCAAGACACCGATGTCGCGAAAGTCAAGGTTAGGGAAGAGAATAAGCGGTTTCTCAGTGCTCGCTTGCGATTAAAGAACGATGTCAAAACACCATCATGGCTTGTGGATAACTTGCTCGCGAACGGATTTGTGCCACATAATCCAGTCGTCGATATTACGAATTTTGTGATGCTAGAAACCGGACAGCCATCCCATGCCTATGATGCGAATAAAGTCCGCGGTCCCCTTACTGTGCGTTTTGCAAAGAGCGGTGAAAAACTTACAACACTTGATGATGTGCATCGTACGCTCATGGATCAGGATCTTGTGGTATGTGATGATTCAGGTCCGATCGGACTGGCTGGCGTGATTGGTGGCGCATCGACTCAAATTGACGCCACATCAACAGAAATAATTCTCGAAGCAGCGCATTGGGATAAGACTCTAGTACGCCGATCATCCATTCGACATGGTATTAGAACGGAAGCCTCGGCTCGCTTTGAGCGCAATCTCCCACTCCCCTTGCAGCCTTACGCATTTGCGCGCTTACTTGATTTGCTGATCGACATTTGTGGCGCAGAGATTATCGAAGGACCTTTTGACCAATTGCATGCCTGGCCGTGGCGACGTTTCTTGGGAGTTCGGTTGCGCCGTGCGGAACAATACTTGGGGATGCGGCTAAAGGAAGCGGAGATGGTCAGAGGTTTACGTAGACTTGGATTTGCTGCGCATCACTTTTCTCTCTCGGCCGAGCTGAAGTCACATCTTGGTAAGCCGTATAAATGGGGCGCAAATTTCCGTCAGGATGGTGAAGAAGCCTTTGACTGCTCATACCTGGTAGATCGTTTGTATTCGAAGCTCGGTGTAGCCGTCGGACATACTGCCTTAGGTCAGCTACATCACGGTGAAGAAGTTGACTCAAATGATGCATTAAGACCTGGTGACGTTGTGTTTTATGAGGGCAAAATTGAGAATTCTCACACCGACCACTATTACAAGACATTGCCAGATGGCTCGAAGCAGAAAGTAGTACTCAAGTCACCGGTACGTGTCGGACATAATGGTATATATCTCGGCAACAACCAGGTTATACATGCAGCCATATATAAATTTCGCAATGGGAAGTGGGTGAAGCGTCGACAGCAAGGGGTGATCATCTCTCCCCTGTCTGAGTTTGTTGATAATCCTGGCTACATCGGTGCGCGTCGCTATATTTCGAGCTTTAATCATATTATTGCGATCGAAGTCCCCTGGTGGCGAACAGACATTACATCAGAGACTGATATCTTCGAAGAAATGGCAAAGCTAGCGGGGTATGAAAAATTGCCAGAAAGCCTACCGCAATTGCCACCTATGCCCGGCACAGCTCAGTCACAACAGGTTGAGAACATGCGGATTCGGCATGGCCTAGTACGCCAAGGTGCAATCGAGATAAATAGCTACAGCTTTATTTCCGAAGCGGATGTAAAATTGAGTCAAATACCAGAATCTCAAGTATTACGGATAGCGAATCCACGCTCTCCAGAGCAAGCGTTCGTACGTTCATCAATGCTAGCGAGTCATGCACGATTTTGGGCAAAGCAGTCGGCGCGTGCATCGTCGCTTGGCGCATTCGAGATCTCACGTGTGTATGAGGCACAAGGGCTTGTCAAGCAGCCGAAAGAATCTTGGCGCCTGGCGATTAGTGCGCCTGGCGAGCAAGCTCTTCAAAACGTTCAAGGATTGCTCCATTCCGTGCTGTCAGATATGCGGGCTCAGGTGACGTTTCGGGCTGGTAGGCACGACGCAGACTCGATCAGAGGATTATCTGTGTATGTGCCGCAGCGCAGCGCCGGTTTGTTCGTCGGCTCGGAGTGGGCTGGTGTGATTGGCCAGCTACGCACTTCAGTACGACGAGGCTTCTCGTTGTCTGCTGATCTAGCGTATGCAGAGGTGCTTATTGAGCTACTGGGATCAAGTCCTCGTCCGTATCCGATTAGGGCACTACCGCCCTATCAGCTCGTCACACGTGATATCTCGCTTGAGGTACCGGTGGGTGTTTGGTGGCAGGAGATTCGAGGCGCACTGCAGTCGGATAAGCATGTGTGGCAGGTGGAGTATCGAGAAAATTATTCGGATAGCATGCTACAAAAATCAGATAGACGAGTAGTGACCGTGCGACTGTGGCTAGATCTTGGTGCTCAACCAAGCCTTGATCAAATTGACAAGTCGGTGCAACGGGCGGTCAAGGGTCTTCAGATCCAGCTGAAACAAGCTGGTAAAATCAGCGTTCGATAGTACGCCACCCTAGCTTTTGTGAGTTGGCGCGTGCTACTATTATGCATAAGCATAACTGGTAAGTGGTGGAAAAATCGCTCAAGTGACGGCGACAAGTCAATATAACCGCACGCAGCGTGTCACGCACGCTCATCGATTTGCCCTTCCTCGGCGGCTGTCAAAGTCTGGGCAAGCACCGAGCAAAACGGCTCGAGTGCTATTTCTGTTGCTCGCTCCGTTATTCATGTTTTTGCTCCTCAACTCCATGGCGGCAGCCTACACAGAAGGAGTGATGTATCCGGGCGTCTCAATTGCCGGCGTGAATGTATCGGGTTTAACAAAACAGCAGGCGTACACAAAGCTACAAGCCTTACCACTCGGCCGGTCATATACGATCAAGATCGACGATAAAGTATTCAAAACCACAAATGATGCACTTGGCGCGCGTTATGACTTAGACCGCACGGTCAATCTAGCGTATTCGTATGGGCGCGATACAAGTTTGCCGCTAGTTGGCCTGATGCGAATTTCTACCGAGAAGTCGCAGCTGAATCTGGCCTATGAGCTTGATTACAGGCGGCTTCAGAAATTTACCAACCAAGTGGTAGAAACAATTGGCACTCCCCCGAAGAATGCCGCCGTGGTTGTCGAGAATGGTGACATTAAGACTGTCCCGGATGCGCCAGGGGTTGGCCTCGATCGTACGGCAGTTACGCGCCTGCTAGCTGATTCGATGGCGGGGGTAAAGGATGCAACTTTTGTGCTGGCGCCCGAAACGGTACCGGCTGATATTCAGTTGCCACAGACCGAGCCGGCAAAAGAAGAAGTAGCTAGCTACCTCAGTCTCAAGTATGACTTAGTATATGAATCCCGACGCTTCATCCCTACCCCAGCAGAGATGGGGTATTGGGTACAGGTTGTACCTGATCGAGAGATTAATGCCTCACAATTGGTTGTCAGAATCAGTGAGCAGGAAGTACGTGGCTACATGCAGTCGGTTGCGAATCAGATAAACAAGAATCCGGTCAATAAGAAGGTGATTGTCGCGAACGGAAACTCTTCGGTCGAGCGAGAAGGGCAAGATGGCATCGCCTTAAATCAAGAAGCGGCAGTGCGTGATCTGATGGCTGCCTTGGCTGGTAAGCGAGGGGCAACCATTACACTGAGCACTAGCCCTATCCCCTACAAGACCGAGACTACACGCACCGTTAGCTTAGATGCTCCAAAATATATTGAGATCAATCTCTCGTTGCAGCGACTTTGGGCGTATGAAAACGGTCAAATGGTCTACTCGAGCCCGATTACCAGTGGGGCAACTGGGGCAGGGCTCGGTACGGTGACAGGATTATTCGCAATCTACTATAAGACCACAAACACCTATCTCAATGGTCGATCGTATGGCTATAACTATAATGTGCACGTCAATTATTGGATGCCGTTCTATCTGGGGTATGGATTGCACGATGCAGCGTGGCGTTCCAGCTTTGGTGGGTCTGATTATTACTATAATGGTTCGCATGGGTGCGTTAATTTACCTGACGCGACGGCAACATTTATATACGCCTGGTCGGAGGTTGGGACCCCGGTGTGGGTACACAACTAGTAAGAACAGGGTATAATCATAAGCAATATGCAGTCGACTCAATCCCAATTAGAATTAAGGCCGGTCGAAGGATCGGCGGAGCGGCAAGGGATGGGCCTTGAGCGATCGACCGAACTGGTGCCGGCTGCGGTAGAGCAGCAGGCGACCCCCCCATCTACGTCGCACAATGTTGTCGCTGGAGATCAGGCAGCTACATCTGCCACAGAGAATGCAGCGGAAGTGACGCCGGTCCCCGTCACGTCTCCCCTGTCTGCTATGGACGACGATAATATCGAGCCGCAATGGGTAGATGCAGTGGATCGTATTGTTGACGAGAACGGGAATGATCCACGTCAACAAGAAGAGGCTGCTGAGGACCTGAGCCAAAAATATCTCAAAGAACGTTTTGGGATTGATGTAAAAGAGGCGAGTTAGTCGGATGAGCGAATTTGCAAGTCTCATTCTTCTCGTCATGTTGGTTGTCATGTTGGGTGTCGGTGGTGTTGTATTCTGGATTGTGCGCCGCCGCTTGCAGCACGCTAAGGACATCGAGCGCAGCCTTAAGATGGTGCCATTACTCCTAAAGTTACCTCCGGCCGAGGAAGATGAGAGTCAGCGTGATGAGCGTGAGAAAATCAAAGAAAATGTCTCACGTGCTGAGGGCATATACACGCTGCTTTCAGGTATCGCCACAAATCGTCGTTGGCTGTATTCTCAGCGGCATATATCTTTTGAGATCGTGGCCCATGGCGAGCAGATCTACTTCTATGTTGCGGTGCCGGTTGCGCTTGTAACTTCTGTCGAAAAGGCTCTGGTCGCGGCCTATCCGACCATACAGATTATCCCAGCCGAGGATCACAACATCTTCTCTGAGACGGGCAAGATAGCGACTATTACAGGTGGGGAGATGCACCTGACTGGAGACTCATTTTATCCCTTGCAGACCTATAAGACGTTGGAATTCGACCCTTTAGCGGGCATGCTATCAGCATTGACGCGCCTGAAACCTGATGAGGGTGTGGTAGTGCAAGTGATGTTTCGGCCGGCCAATCCGAAGTGGGTCATCAAGGCTCGCGAGTTCGCCAAGGGGCTCTTGAATCCGCAGCGAGCAAAAATGCATGATCCGATGCATATAGCGGCATCGGTGGCACGAGCCCCATTTGGTTCACCTGACTGGCAGGCTAAAGAACAGATGCAAGACCCATCGAAACAGGCCGATTCGATTGACCAGAAGTTGGCTCAAGCAGTTGAGGAAAAGGCGGCCCAGCCGGCCTTTGAAACGCTTATCCGAATTGTGACGAGCTCGGATGATTTTGGTCGTAGTAAACTGCTCTTACAGGATGTCGTGAATGGCTTTGCACAGTTTGCACTACCAGGTAGTAATAGCTTTCAATTCGTCGCCGATCCATCACAGCAGCAGCTTGCGACCGACTTGATTTTTCGATTCTTCCCGGCGCAAAAAAAGAAAGTGATCCTAAATAGCTCGGAGCTCGCGACGCTATTCCATTTGCCGAGCAGTCATTCAGAGCTGGCTGCGCCACTTGAACGCAAGGGCCTTAAGGAGGTTGCTTCACCTGCGGACTTGCCGGACGCCGGGATTGTCCTGGGAAGCAACTTCTTCCAGGGCAAGGAAAAGGTCGTTCGGCTTACGGATAAGGATCGCACACGCCACATGTACATTCTTGGTCAGACCGGTACCGGTAAGTCTGTCTTGCTTGGCGATATGATTGTGCAGGATATGATGGCCGGGAAGGGCTTGTGCTTTATTGACCCGCATGGTGAGGTGGCTGAAGAAATTATTGCTAAGGTTCCGCCGCATCGAGCTGAGGATGTGATTTACTTCAATCCAGCCGATATGGCTATGCCGCTCGGAATGAATATCTTAGAAACTGATCCGGCGCATCCAGAACAAAAAGACTTTGTGATTCAAGAAACGTTGGCGATGCTCTATAAGATGTATGACCCAAATAACCAGGGTTTTATCGGCCCGCGCTTTGAGCAGTGGTATCGTAATGCGGCTCTGACGGTAATGGCTGACCCGGCTGGGGCGACCTTCCTTGAGATCCCCAAGCCGTTCTTGGACGATGACTTTTTGAAGGCGAAATTCAAATATGTGACAGATCCGACAGTGCAAGACTTTTGGATTAATGAAATGGGTCAAACCTCTGAACGCGATAAGAGCGAGATGCTTGGCTACTTTGTATCAAAGTGGGGCGCCTTCCAGTCAAACGAAACGATGCGCAATATTATGGGGCAGCATCAGAGTGCGTTTGATTTTGGCAAGGTGATGGATGAGGGCAAGATCCTGATTGTCAATCTCTCGAAGGGCCAAGTCGGTGAGCTGAATGCAAAATATCTTGGGATGATTTTCGTGATCAAAGTGCTTGCTGCAGCCTTCGCTCGCTCAGGCAGGCCAAAAGATCAAATGCCGCTCTTTACACTCTACGTCGATGAGTTTCAAAACTTCGCTACTGAGTCATTTGCAACGATTCTGTCTGAAGCCCGTAAGTACAACCTGTGTCTTGTCGTGGCAAACCAGTTTATTGGTCAGTTGACCGATGAGATTAAGGGTGCGGTATTTGGCAACGTTGGTACGCTTTTCACTTATCGCTGTGGGCCAGATGATGCTGAATATCTAGAGAAGCAGTTCCTGCCAAGCTTTGATAAGACTGACCTCGTCAATATGCCAAACCTCTTGGGTGCGGTGAAGTTGATGGCAAATGGGTTGCCGACGAAGCCTTTTACGCTCAAGCCGATCTTCCCGCCCATAGGAGGATATGGTGATGCGAATGTGGCGCTGAATGTGAAAGAGCTGTCGCGCAATAAGTATGGTCGACCAAAGGAGGAAGTAGCTAAGGAGGTAGCAGCTGCGCTGACGATGCGTGATGAGCCAAGGCCAAGTAGTGCACCAGCTCCCGCCGAGCAAGCTTCAGTACCAGCTGGTTCTCAGTCAGCACAGTAAGTGCTACAATGCTCTTAAGGTAATCAAATATCAATGCTATTTCGCGACTTCGTTACAAATTTTTCTGTCGGGCAGCAGGATCGTGGGCTTGTCTCATACTACATCAAGCGATTAGGTCAAGAACAGGCAGTTCGGGCTGCTGGGGCGGTACTGGCGGTAATGGTTTCTATCTTTCAGGTGCTCACTGTCGTAGCGCCTCCTCAGCACTCGGAGGCAAGTGCTGGGTCTGCAAACGACGTTATCTATGGTGGTTTCTCGTCGAAGGCAGAGTTGCTGCGTCGATACGATAGCGACCTCGAGCTTCGAGCAGTGTACCTGCAGCTGAAGATCACGCGTCCAATGATCGAGGCTGCTACTAATGGCACTGCTAATTCTTCCGACAATACCTGGTCTGTAGGTCGCTTGCCACATGGTGACAAAAACATCAAGTTTACTGTTGCTGGTGGGCGCACGCCTTTCTATGTTCGCCCCTTAAGCGTGTGGGGGGCTGGTAAGCAATTCCCTGGGCTTCAAGGTGTGAATGCAGACGGCAATCGTTTTTGGATCCTGTATGATTGTGGTAATCCGGTCGTGGAACTTCCAAGGGATAATCCTGCGCAGAAGAATCCTCCGACGGCACCTCCAACTGTGCCACCAACCGAACCACCTACGGTTCCTCCGACGGCACCTCCAACTGCCCCACCAACTACTCCTCCTACGGTTCCGCCCACTAATCCGCCGAGGATATCTTACGTATGCGATAGCCTCGAGGCTACGTACGATAGCAATAACCAGCAGCGCTATGCGCCACTTACGGTTAATTTCAAGACCACTGCTTCGGTTTCGAATACTACAATCACAGGATATATCTATGACTTCGGCGACCAAGAGAACGAAAATGCCAACAATCAGTCTACAGGTCATACCTATACCAGGGCAGGCACCTACACTGCGACCGTACGCGTCAAGACGACTGCCGGTACCACAGAGCAAAACGCGGCATGTCGCGCGACCATTGTTGTGGGTAGCGTGCCACCGCCACCACCCGTCAGGTACGCCTGTTTGCAGCTAACAGCCTATCAGGATGCGAATAATCCCTCGGGTAACGCACCGTTGAAGGTGAGCTTCGCAACCGAAAAGCTGGTAGAGAACACGGGCTTTGTGAGCTATCTCTATGAATTTGGTGACGGTACGACAAAAGAAACCAGCACCAATCCGTATGAGCATACCTATGAGAAGGCAGGTACCTATGTAGCGAAGGTCCGCATCAAAACTCGTGCCGGTACGTCACAATATGTTGAAGAATGTCAGGTGACACTACAAGTAGTGAGTCCTAATATGAGTTACAAGAAGTCAGCCCTCAACCTTACTCTGCTTGATGCAAATAAGCAGCCAACGAACGCCGCTGGTACTCAGGCGCGTGCTGGGGATAAGATTAAATACTCACTGACAGTCTATAACTCCGGCACTGGTCCCGTTGATGAGTTTGTCTTTGATGAAGCGATAAGTGACATTTTGGAGTATGCTGACATTGTTGATCAAGGTGGAGGTAAGCTAGTCGAGACTGCTATCCCCGGCAAAGATGGTGCAAAGACGACGAATCTTGTCTGGCCAGCACAGGCAGTTGGTCCTGGTAAGACAGTCACTAAAGAATTTATCGTTCAAATCAAGAGCCCCATTCCAGCCGTGCCGGTTGGTAAGAGTGATAAGAACTCGTATGACTTGCAGATGGATAATATCTTCTACGGTCAGCGAGTGACGATTACGCTCCCTGCTGCACCTCCGAAGCAGATCGAGCGCGTTGTGATGACACTACCCCAAACGGGCGCTACCCTCGCCAATACGGCGCTCGCGCTGTTTGCTGCTGGAGCAGTATTCATCTACTTGCGCAATCGACTAATCCGAAAAGAACTAGCTATTCTCAATAACATACACGAGGGCTTGCCATCATGAGCGAACGCGAACCACGCGGCAAAGAACAATCTGAGCGAAATAGTACTCAGCGCAATGAGCTCAAGGATATCGCGAAACAATCGCAGCAGGAGAAGCTAGCGGCTGACGCGGGTACGGAATCAAAACGCCAACAAGCAATCGATAAGGCGCGAGAACAGCTCAAAGCGACCGAAAAACAAGCGGAAAAGTCTCAGGAGACGAAGGCTGAAGTCCAGGCAGTAAAATCTGAGAAGAAGGTTGAGAAGGCCGAAACAGTCGAGAAGCCAGAGCCGAAGACCGAAAAACAAGCGGAAAAGTCTCAGGAGACGAAGGCTGCACAGTCTACTGGTAGACGAGCTCGTAAGCAAGCTTATGATCATACTATGGAGCAAGTGCGGAGTCAGCTGACCCCGAGTCAGCAAGTGTTTTCGCGCTTCGTACATAGCCGTCCGATAGAATATACGAGCGAGCTACTTGAGGAAACATTCTATCGTCCAAGCTTTTTGTTGGGTGGCACTCTCGGCGCCTTGATCTTCGGTGGCGCGTTGTATATTTCTGCTCGGGTGTTTGGCTTTGAATTGTCGGGCAGTGAATTTACGCTAGGTATCATTGGCGGCGGCCTGGCCGGATTCGTGTGTGAAAAGCTCTATCGTTTCATTCGTAAAGATAAATCACCTCTAGACGTTTAGTAAAATACGCAAAGAGGTCGACGGTGAGCTGATTATCACCTCGAAGCCTGGGGTCGAGGCGGTTGTTCCTATGAATAAACTACCAAAATTTCACAGTAATAATAAGTACTGGCTGTCACGCTCCCCATATACTGAACACGCTGTCTTGGACAATGCAGTAAAATAATCAGTAAACAAGGAGTAAAAAAATATACCAGGATTTAAACCAATAGATCCAGAAATTAAGACTGAAATACTGGATCAAATTCGCAACCAAGGTATTAGCGTAAGTCAGGCGGCGGCCTCACATAATGTCAGTACAAAAACCATCTACAACTGGCTTCGAGCTGGTGTAGTCGACGGAGATAAGAATTTAATCCTAGAGAACAACAGGCTAAAAAAAGAATTGGAACAGGCCTACAAGGTTCTAGGTAGGCTGACGGCTGAGACACAACGCCCAAAAGGCTAGCCGCTCTGGACGAGGTCGATCCAGGCTGGCGGAAGCAATATATTCGTCGTCTTGGACTTAGTAGAACAAGTTACTACGTTCGTCCGACCAAACAAGCTAGTCTCGACAACCAAGCTGTTGCTGAGCTTCAAGCAGTTCATGAGGTGCATCCATTCTACGGTGTTGACCGTTTGAGCATGCATCTCGGCTGGAACAAGAAGAAAACCAGGCGGATTCGTGACTTAGCTGGTGTGGTCATCCCCACTCCTGTCAAAAAGCGTCGAGGCAACAAATCTAGCAAAGCAGAAATTAACGCTCCACTCAATATCTTGCAACGCTATGCCAAGTTCAAAGATGAGCTCAGACCGCAAGACGGCATGGACTACATGGGCATGGTGGATGCCCATGCCTGGGTGCAGGACTTTACCTATCTGTGGCTTAGTAAAAACACGCACCACTTGGCTGTAGTTTTAGATCTCAAAACTAGGCAGGTTGTTGGTTGGCGACTTGGTCTGCGTCACTCCAGTGAGCTAACCCACGAAGCCCTACTTGATGCTCTGAGTAAGCACGATAGTCCAGCTATCTTACATAGCGACCAAGGAAGTGAATATCTGAGCTACAAACACCAGGACTTATGCGCCAAGATGGAGATTCTACTCAGCGCCAGCAACAAATCTAGTCCGTGGCAAAACGGCTTCATGGAGCGTTGGTTTGGAGGCTTCAAGCGTGAAATGGGAAACCTTAGTCAGTACAAAGATTTAGCCCAACTTCATGAAGCAATTGCCATGCATATTTATTACTATAACCACAAACGCATCCACACGGCATTAGGCATGAGTCTAGCAGCTTACGCTGCTAGCCTCAAAACCTAGGCGGTTTTGTCTTAGACAAGGTGTTTGTTGAAAAGGGAGGTTGACTGAACCGGCTGATCAATCCCTTGCTCCAACCTGATCTTCTCTTATATAATGGATTGGTATTTTGTGACTAATAAAAAAGAAAAACCTTTGGAGGGGTTACCTTACTCGTGGCAGATGTAGACAAGACAGCAAAAAAACCGGCTAAATATTCTGCAGAACAAATTCAGGTACTTGAGGGGCTTGAGCCGGTCCGCAAGCGTCCTGGTATGTACATCGGCGGCACCGGTAGCGAGGGATTGCATCACCTGGTATGGGAGCTAGTCAATAACTCGATCGATGAGGCCCTGGCCGGGGCTGCGACCGTGGTTGAGGTTGCGCTCGAGGCTGATGGTTGGGTGCGAGTGACTGATAATGGGCGTGGTATACCAGTAGACACAGTGAAATCGACTGGCAAGTCAGCTCTCGAGACAGTGCTGACTGTTTTGCACGCCGGCGGTAAGTTTGGCGGCGACGGCTATAAGGTTTCTGGTGGTTTGCACGGTGTTGGTGTGTCGGTAGTAAACGCTCTGGCAACTGATTTGCATGCGATTGTCTATAAAGACGGATCGATTCACGAGCAGACGTACAAAGGTGGCGTAGCAACTGCCCCCATCAAGGTAACTGGCAAGACCAAGCAGACTGGAACGACCATTCGCTTTAAGCCAGACGAAACAATCTTTGAAACGGTGAAGTTTAGCTACAATACAATTCTTGATTATCTACGCCATCAGGCATATCTGACCAAAGGTGTACGAGTGCGCCTGATAGATGAGAAACACAATAAGCGCTTTAGTTTTTATTTTGAGGGCGGTATCCGATCGTATGTTGAGCACCTCAACAAAGGCAAGGAGGCTATTAACGAGCCTACTTTCTATGTCGACAAGCAACAAGGCGATGTGACGGTTGAGGCTGCTATTCAGTATGCTGATAGTTACAGCGAACAAGTGAAGAGCTTTGCAAATAATATCTACAACCCAGAAGGCGGGACGCACCTGACCGGCTTTAGGACGGCCTTGACGCGCGTCATTAATGACTATGCACGCAAAAACGGACTAATCAAGGAGAAGGACGAGTCTCTGACTGGCGATGATGTACGCGAAGGTTTAACCGCGATCGTATCGGTCAAATTGCCAGAGCCGCAGTTTGAGGGTCAGACCAAAGGTAAGCTGGGTAACCCAGAGATCCGCGGTATCGTTGATACGGTCGTCAGTGAATACCTCGCTTATTATCTCGAAGAAAACCCAGTCGAGGCGAAGAAGATCATTAGTAAGGCATCGCTCTCGGCGCGTGCTCGACTAGCTGCGCGGGCAGCTCGCGACACCGTGATCCGTAAGGGTGCTCTCGAGGGCATGACACTTCCAGGTAAACTGGCTGACTGTAGCTCAAAGAAGATGGAGGAATCCGAACTCTTTATTGTAGAGGGCGACTCGGCTGGCGGCTCTGCGAAGCAAGGCCGCAATCGTGAGTTTCAGGCGATTCTGCCATTGCGAGGTAAGATCCTCAATGTCGAGCGCGCTCGTCTTGATAAGATGCTTGGGAATAATGAAGTTAAAAACCTCATCATTGCTATGGGGACCGGCATAGCTGATAACTTTGATCTGGGTCGTTTGCGCTATGGTCGCATCATCATCGCCACGGACGCCGATGTGGATGGCTCGCACATCCGTACATTACTTCTGACATTCTTCTTCCGGCACATGCCATCTTTGATCGAAGAGGGGCATATCTTCATTGCTCAACCACCACTCTATAAGCTTTCGGTGGGTCGAGAAAAGCATTATGCGTACAATGATGGTGAGCGTGACGCCATCCTGTCGGAATTGGCTGCAAAGGCTGGAAGCAAGGCGAATAATAAAGACAAATCTCAAGCCGAAGTGGTCGAGGAAGGGGCTGAGTCTATCCCTGATAGTGTTGAGACGGCAGCCGATTTGGCAGAGCTGGCAATACAGACCGAACAAATTGATGAACAGGCTGTTGAAGATGAGGTCGCCTCAGAGACAGGCATCAAGATACCGGGTCTATCCATCCAGCGCTACAAGGGTCTTGGTGAGATGAACCCAGACCAGCTATGGGAGACAACCATGGATCCGAGTAATCGTGTGCTGCTCAAAGTAGCGATCGAAGATGCTGAAAAGGCAGATGCGATATTCTCGAAGCTTATGGGTGATGAAGTCAGCTTGCGTAAGCACTTCATTCAGATACATGCGAAATCAGTAACTAACTTGGATATTTAATCATGGCTACAAAGAAATCATCCCTAGACATGACTCCAGAAGAACAGGCGAACGAAGCCTTGCAAGCTGCCAATATTGGTACGGTAAAATTCCAGCCGATCGAATCCGAGATGGAAAAAAGCTATCTTGAGTACGCTATGTCGGTCATTGTATCGCGCGCATTGCCAGATGTACGCGATGGGTTGAAGCCAGTACATCGACGCATTCTTTATGCAATGATGCGAGAGGGGCTGTACTCCAATCGCAAGCACTCTAAGTCTGCTGGTGTGGTCGGTGAAGTGTTGAAGAAATATCACCCGCACGGTGATTCGGCCGTGTATGATGCGATGGTGCGCTTGGCGCAACCATGGAGCTTACGCTACCCAATGGTTGATGGTCAGGGCAACTTTGGTTCACCAGACGGTGATCGAGCGGCTGCCTATCGATATACCGAAGCGCGCATGACCAAGATTGCCGAAGAGATGTTGGTTGATATCGACAAGAATACGGTTGACTTCATGCCAAACTTCGACGGCTCACACAAAGAGCCAAAGGTGCTGCCCGCTAAATTACCAAACCTCTTATTGAATGGTGTGCAAGGTATTGCTGTGGGTATGGCGACCAACATTCCGACTCACAATTTGCGTGAGTTGGTCGACGCTATTCTGCACATCATCGAGAATCCATCGGCTAATAGTGCCGACTTGCTACAGTTTGTAAAAGGTCCGGACTTCCCAACCGGTGGCATTATCTTTGATGATGGCGGCATTGCTAGCGCCTACACGACCGGCAAGGGGAGTATCGTGATGCGTGCAGTAGCCGAGATCGTTGAATCAAAGAAGGGCAAGCAACAAATCTTAGTGACCGAACTACCATATCAGGTAGTTCGTGGAAATCTTGTCGAGAAGATCGCTGAGCTGGTACATGCGAAGAAGGTTGTTGGTATTAGTGATATTCGTGACGAGAGCTCTGATCGCGATGGCACTCGTATTGTGATTGAGCTCAAAAAAGATGCCTATGCGCAGAAGCTTCTGAATCAGCTCTACAAGCTCACACCGATGCAGACGAGCTTCCACGTCAATATGCTTGCGCTCGTGGATGGCATTCAGCCGCGCGTATTGAATCTAGAAATGGTGTTGAAGTACTACTTGCAGCACCGGCAGGAGGTTGTCCGACGTCGTACGGAGTTTGATCTCAAGAAAGCCGAAGATCGAGCCCATATCCTCGAAGGTTTGTTGAAGGCACTCGATGAGATTGATAAGGTTATATCGACGATCCGTGCCAGTCAGACACAGGATGAAGCTCGCAAGGCCTTGATGCAAAACTTCAAGCTGACCGAAGTGCAGGCAAATGCCATCCTGGCGATGCAGTTACGAACTCTAGCTGGCCTGGAGCGCAAAAAGATCGAAGACGAATATGCTGAGTTGCAAAAACTCATCAAGGAGCTCAAGAGGATTCTGAGTAGTGCTGAAAATATCTTGGCTGTTATTAAGGAAGAGCTTACGGAGATGCGCGATAAGTATGGTGACGAGCGCCGTACGCAGATTGAGAACAAAGGCGCTGGTATATTTTCAGAAGAAGATCTTGTGCCGAACGAAGATGTGATTATTACTTTGACAAATGGCGGTTACATCAAACGCATGCCTTCTGACACCTACAAGAGTCAAGGTCGTGGCGGCAAGGGCATTATGGGTATGACGACCAAGGAAGAAGACGTTGTGCAAGATGTCTTGAAGACCAAGAACCATGATTGGGTGCTCTTTTTCACGAGTAAGGGGCGTGCGTTTCGCCTGAAGGTCTATGAGATTCCAGCCGCAAGTCGAGTTGCGAAGGGTGTGTCTATTGTCAATATTCTTAATCTTGCGCCTGAAGAACGAGTAACGAGCTCTGTGGCCCTGACCAAGGAGGAGCAGGCGCAGTATCTTTTCATGGCGACGCGTCAAGGTACTATCAAGAAGAGCAAGTTAACTGATTTTGCAAACATCCGCTCGAGTGGGATTATTGCCATTAAACTCGATGTCGGCGATGAACTGGCTTGGGTCAAGAAGTGTAGTGATGGTGATGATATTATCTTGTCGACATCGAAGGCACAGGCATTACGCTTCGGCCAAGAGGCTGCTCGGCCGATGGGTCGCGCGACTCGGGGCGTGCGGGGTATGCGTTTGCGTGCCGAGGATCATGTAGTCGGTGTCGATATTATTGGTCAAGAAGAAGGTCTCATGCTCGTCACGTGTGCGAACGGCTACGGTAAGCTCACGAAGACGGAGCAATTTACAAAGCATGCGCGCGGGGGGGTAGGAATTAAGGCTGGGGTGGTGACTACAAAGACGGGTGAGGTGATTGACTCTCGCGTGATTGGGGCGCGCGATGATGATCTGCTCCTGATCTCTCGTCAGGGTCAAGTAATTCGCTTGCGACTCAAAGATATCTCGGTGATAGGGCGTGCTACGCAGGGAGTGCGCATCATGAAGCTCAAGGATGGCGACACAGTTGCATCACTTGCATTGATTGATGCTTCAGGTGAGCCTGAGGTTACGGAGTAGCGCAGATTGCGTCAAGTGCGGTAGGATAGAAGCATAACCATGATCCACCGCACACTTCACTCCCTGAAAAAACTACCCACTCGAGTCCGTTCTCGGATGGGCGGGCATTTTATTAACCCTCGTGCGATTCTTGATGACCTGAAAATTGAAGAGGGAGATGCTGTGCTAGAGCTAGGAAATCCCATAGGGTTCTTTGCGCCGGCAGCCGTAAGCTTACTAGGAACTCCTGGGCGCATGATCGTAGCTGGCCCGAATCAAGATTCCTTTGATCGCATCAAGAATCTCATAGAAGGCCGCCGAGTTGAGCCTGTACTCTTGGCCGATGTCTTACTCGGTAAAGCCCTCGAACGCCATGTGCTCGATACAGTACTGCTCACAAATCTACTTTCGTCATCAGTGCACCCGAATCAGTTCTGCTTGTCGCTTAATAGTTATCTCAAGCCCAAAAGCCGCATCGTTCTGATTGACTGGGAAGTCAATACTGGAGTTGGCCCCGAGCACGAGCGTAAAGTAAGTCGGGAGGATGCCATCCGCATGCTTTCAGGCTGTGGATGGAAATTTGAGTCAAGTTTGCGCACCCCAGGCTATCATTATGGACTTGTCTTCAGGAACAATCCTCCGGTAAGATAGTAGCAATATAACGAGGAGGTGAGGGGTGCAGATTTCCGAGTATTTATGGGTGCCATTAGCTACCTGGGCAATTGCTCAGAGTGTGAAGTTTTTTATTGCAGTTTTTAGGGGGCAATATACTCCGTCGCTACTCTTCTCGTCGGGAGGTATGCCAAGCGTGCATTCGGCTACTGTGTCATCGCTCGCAACGGTAGCTTTGATCATCGGAGGCCCAGAGAACCCGCTCTTTGGGATTACCGGAGTAGTGGCGGCAATCGTGATGTACGATAGTCTCGGAGTGCGACGCTCGGCTGGTGAGCAGGCACGGATGCTCAACCACCTGATCGATGATTTGATGCAATCTGGTGCCATCAAGACCCACAAGAAGTACGGACACTTGCGCGAGATATTAGGTCATCGGCCGCTCGAAGTTGTGATCGGAGCAACGCTGGGTGTCTTGCTGGCTGCAGCCTTCAATGCATCGACTGTATTAGATCGTCTGCCGTGGCTCGTGGTACGCCCTAATGCTACTGCAATGTTGATTGAACTGATTCTCGCGCTATTTCTGATGGCTGTAGGTATTCTAACCTGGGTATTGGCACGGCGCCCACAAGGTCGCTTAGCAAGCTATCGTCCATTTGCAAGTCATATGGCTATTTCAAGTCTGGTGACAGCGCTGGTGCTTGGATTTTGTCTCCTAGTGCAGCGACAACAGATTGAGGGATGGCAGACATGGTTCGTGCTGCTAGTGGCTTTGATGGGCTTTGTATTTTGGCATCTAGGCCTGTGGTACCGTCTGCTCGTCGACGGCGCGTTACGTACGCCTGTCGAAACGAAGACATCTGCCCGTCGCGAGAAGTGGTTGAGCGCAGCCGGTAAGCGCCGCCAAAAAGCGTCTAAGTAATTTCTGCTCTTAAAGAGGGTTGACTTACCTTTAGGAGATCAGGTAAAATCCTCTCTAGTAGCTTTTATTGTAGAAGCAACAAAAATACATCGGTTCCGCTCCGGCGAAAAATCCAAAAAAGAATCGCCACTCAGGAGCCATATTTTTTGACACATCTTGTGGTGTGTATGTAGATCCGATTGGATTGAATTTTACGAACAGCTACGATCTTTGACAAGTGAAACGTGTCAGTTCAACTTAAAAAAGTTTTAAAGTTGTTTTGTATTCGTCTAGATGACAGGATTACATGCATTTCGAGTCTTCACTGTTGGCTCGAAAGCATTCCAAGATAACAGTGAAATGATTCTTTGAATCATTTGTGTATGAGAGTTTGATCCTGGCTCAGGATGAACGCTGGCGGCATGCCTAACACATGCAAGTCGTACGCGATCACTTTTTTCGCTCGCAGGTGCTGAATAGTATTATTCCGCCGTTGCGAGCGGAACTCATAAAGTGATTGAGTGGCGGACGGGTGAGTAACACGTTGGTACCTGCCCTAGAGTGGGGAATAATTCACCGAAAGGTGGACTAATACCCCATAGTCTCCGGTTTATCCGGAGTAAAGCTTCGGCGCTCTAGGAGGGGCCTGCGTTTGATTAGCTAGTTGGCGGGGGAAAGGCCCACCAAGGCGACGATCAATAGCTGGATCGAGAGGTTGACCAGCCACACTGGGACTGAGATACGGCCCAGACTCCTACGGGAGGCAGCAGTGAGGAATCTTCCACAATGGGCGCAAGCCTGATGGAGCAATGCCGCGTGCAGGAAGACGCTTTTCGGAGTGTAAACTGCTTTTCTGAAGGAAGATTATGACGGTACTTCAGGAATAAGGATCGGCTAACTACGTGCCAGCAGCCGCGGTAATACGTAGGATCCAAGCGTTATCCGGAATTACTGGGCGTAAAGCGTGCGCAGACGGTTTGGTAGGTCTTATGCGAAATCCGGTGGCTCAACCACCTGGACTGTATGAGAAACCCCCTGACTCGAGGTCGGTAGAGGCAAGTGGAATTTCTGGTGTAGGGGTGACATCCGTAGATATCAGAAGGAACACCAATGGCGAAGGCAATCCCCTGGGCCTGTACTGACGCTCATGCACGAAAGCGTGGGGAGCAAACAGGATTAGATACCCTGGTAGTCCACGCCGTAAACGATGATCACTAGTGGTATGGGGCTTCGACCCCCTGTGTCACGAAGCTAACGCGTTAAGTGATCCGCCTGGGGAGTACGAACGCAAGTTTAAAACTCAAAGGAATTGACGGGGACCCGCACAAGCGGTGGAGGATGTGGTTTAATTCGAAGCTACGCGAAGAACCTTACCGAGGCTTGACATCCCAGGAAGTCAGTCGAAAGACAGATGTGCCTTCGGGAACCTGGTGACAGGTGCTGCATGGCCGTCGTCAGCTCGTGTCGTGAGATGTTGGGTTAAGTCCCGCAACGAGCGCAACCCTTGTCGTCTGTTGTCTTTTCAGGCGAGACTGCCCGGGCCAACCGGGAGGAAGGTGGGGATGACGTCTGGTCAGCATGGCCCTTACGCCTCGGGCCACACACGTCCTACAATGGGTAGTACAATGGGCAGCCAAGTCGTAAGACGGAGCAAATCCCATCAAAACTACCCCCAGTTCGGATAGAGGGCTGAAACTCGCCCTCTTGAAGTCGGAATCGCTAGTAATGGCGCGTCAGCATAGCGCCGTGAATACGTTCCCGGGTCTTGTACACACCGCCCGTCAAATCACGAAAGTTGGGAGTGCCCGACGTGCCGCCTAAAGCGCGGCCCTAAGGTAAGCCCAGCGATTGGGGTTAAGTCGTAACAAGGTATCCGTACCGGAAGGTGCGGATGGATCACCTCCTTTCTAGGGAGAAAGCTGACAGGTAACTGTTTTGGCGCCTTGAGTGCCAACAGACCGTGATTGGTTCGAGCTAAAGAGCTTGCTCTTTGTGCTCACCACACATCATGACTCTGGCTATCCTAGGTCGATCGTTCACTTTTTATGAACGATTCCTGTCATCTTGGATACAACACTTTAGCTTTTCTATCGAGCTGACACGTTTCACTGGTCAATAAAAAACACCGCCTAATTCTGGCGGTGTTTTGAGTGTTTTTGATTTTTATGTGATTATGTTTTGACTTGGAACATGCTGCGGATCGCATCACCCACAGGCGTGAGAATCCAGTCCCACATACCGATCATCGTGCCGATGCCGAGTATCACGAGGCTAGCGCCTACTAGCTTAATGAACGCCGGCGTACCAGCGGTGATATGTCGCTCGACTGATGCGATAGCTCCGGTGAAGTTATAGACTTGCTCATGAAACTTTAGGACTAAGAATCCAATCACGATCATGCTGAGGCCAATAAAAATTTGTGTAAACATATGTGCTATTGTACGGGTATTTGAGGTGTTAGTAAAAAATGGTGCCTCTTTACGCTGAGGCTCGAACCTATTTTATCTCAAAAATGTAAGTTTGTGCTAAATTGCTGCTCCGTGCGCAAATGGAAGTCCGTAGAGCCAAATGCTACCAGCCCCGCCGCCTGCGCCAGCAGAGCTGTCGCGCGCCCAGCCCAGCCAGACTAACTTTTTGCATTTTTTTAGATTTCCCCCGCCAAAAAATTCTTTTTAATTTAGGAAAAAGTTAGTCTGGCTGGGCCGTTCGCCTGCCATAAATGGCAAGAGACGGCGGGGTTTCGTCCCTGCTGACTTCTAATTTTACTTAAACCGAAAGTCCGTGTCGCGAACAAAAAATAAGGCCAGCGGCTACGCCGCTGACATATGCAGTTGTAGGCAATGGCTACATGCATAAACTAGGAAAATAGCGCCGACTATAGCACTATATCTCAAAGCGAAAAACACGTATAGAACTCAGGACCTTTGCAACATTTCAGCAGGCGTCAGTAACTGCAAGCCTAAGTGTACGCGCTTAGTGTTGTAGTAGTCGAGATACGTCGTAAGCTTATCTCGCTGGCACTTAAGCGACACACTCCTGTTCCAGTAGTAGCCAATACATTCGGTTTGGATGGTGCGGTTAAATCGCTTAATGTGAGCGTTGTCATTCGGTCGGTGCAGCCGACTGTGTCTAGTAGCAATGCCATGAGACCGCATTACTTGCTCAAAATAGCGTCCGTACTCCGGCCCATTGTCAGCTTGTATCATAGTCACTCTAAAGCCCCAACTGTCTTGAGCTTCCAGTACAGCTTGAGCCGCTCGTCCCGGACTCAGCTTTGCCGCCAGGGTAACGTAAGCCATTCGGCTGAATAAGTCTATGACTGTGTAGTAGTACAGTCTCCTACCGCTACGGGGGTCAACATGGTGGATGGTATCCGTCTCAACTAATTCACCTGGTCTCACGGCATATGGACGATGAGGGTTATCTCGTTTGAGTCGTGGCTTCCTGGCACCATCAAAGCAGTGATGACGCCGCAGAATACGACGCACACTGCTGAGGCTAAGTCTTACTCCAAGAGTGTTTGTTACGTAATACCAGACAATCTCAGCACAACGCATTAACTTAGCCCGGGCAGCTAGAACGAGCCTGACTGTCGCCCCGGGAATAGCATTAGGACAAGTATGCGGCCTAGAGCTTAGTGTAGCGATTCGCCAGCTACAAGCAGTTAGCTTGTGAGCTAGGCTAACCGATCGGCTAGGCCGGTTAGGGTTGTCAAATTGGACATATCGGTTAAGCTTGTCCCATTTGCGTTTCCAGCGCCAGATGGTTGAGCGATGAACACCACACTTTCTTGCGACAACAGCCAGAGGTTGTTGGTCTTCGACCAGTAACCGCATAGCGGTTGCTCTGGCACTAGGTAAGTTAGGGTTGATAGAATAAGCCATGGTAGGCTCCTTTCTTATTAGTTGTTGATACTAACAGTTTAGGACGCCTACCTTTTTTAGTTCAATTTAGGTTGCAAAGGTCTTGAGTTACTACGAAAACATTGACAAATACTATATGTTTATTATAAAATATACCGAGTGTTTCTCAATCCCGAGAGACTCGTACCTAAGGAGTGTGAGGCAGATGCCCACAGGCTACACGTCCGACCTCTACGAGGGCAAGGATGTCGAGTTCTCTGATTTCGTCATGAAGTGCGCGAGGGCGTTCGGTGCTCTCGTTGAGCTCCGTGACGAGCCGCTCGACTCGCCTGTCCCGACGGAGTTCAAGCCGAGCAGCTACCACACGGAGCAGCTCGAGAAGGCCGAGGCGGACGTCGCTCGCATCAAAGCGTGGGACGACACCGAAGCTGACCGCCAGGCACAGCTCGCTTTCGAGCGCGCAACACATGAGTACCAAGAGTCGCAAGCTCGCGAGCTCGCGATGCGTGAGCGCTACGAGACAATGCTCGCCAAGGTTCAGGCTTGGACGCCGCCCACCCAGGAGCATCGCGAACTCAAGAACTTCATGGTCAAGCAACTAGAGAAGTCCATCGACTTCGACTGCAACACGACCTACCCGGAAGTTCCGGAGCGCCTCAGCGGTGCCGCCTACAAGGAGCAGCAACTCCATTCGGCCCGTTGGCAGGTCTCGTACCACACCGAGCACGGTGAGGAAGAGATCAAGCGAGCCAAGGAGCGTACCGATTGGGTTCGGGCCTTGCGCCAGAGCCTCACGGAGTCCTCTGACACAACTGTCGAGGCCTGAGAGCACGAAACCCTGCACATGCAGGTCGGTAGGCAGAAAGTCTAGTAAGAGATCGTGGCAAAACCACAATCACTGAACAACTTTCTACCTACCGTATAACCCGTCCATGAAGCGTAAAACAGCCATGCTGATGAGCCGTAAAGCGGCGAAACGGTTAGAAAAGTAGAATTAAAACCAGCCAGACTAACTTTTTCCTAAATCAAAAAGTTTCTTTATGGTGGGCTTGGCAGGACTCGAACCTGCGACCTCGTCATTATCAGTGACGCGCTCTAACCAGCTGAGCTACAAGCCCACAATATATGGAAGGTTTAATCGATAGATATCATGGTGGAGCATATCGGATTCGAACCGATGACCCCCTGCTTGCAAAGCAGGTGCTCTAGCCAGCTGAGCTAATGCCCCACGATTTGTTCCTAGCAAAATACATCAAATTGATATGAATATCGTATCTGAAGAACTGGCATATTGTACCTGTTTTTTATGATTTGAGCAAGGTCAATGCTCGGTTGTAAAAAGTCCTCCCCCACCGTAGCATAAATACTATGCAAGTGTTACTCGTAGTTGTACTGACGGCAGCCGTGTTTGGCGGCATGGCATTTTACTTACTCAGTCGCGATAATGGTCAGGAGCCTATATGGGCGCTAGCTACAGTATTTCTTATAGGGCTCGCAGCAGCTCAACTCGCAGGTGTTATTAATGACAAGCTCATCCCGTACCCAGTTGATACGTCTATCGGCTTCGTTGGCGCTTTGGTGGTGGGGATTATCCCTGGAATCTACGAGGAGATACTGAAGAGCCTGCCTGTAGCTTTCTTTGTTGGTAACCAGTCGTTTTTTCGGCAGCCAAGTGATGGGGTGATATATTTCGCGTTTTCTGGCCTGGCATTTGGCTTATTAGAGAACATTCAATATACTGTCCAGTTTGGGGCAATGGTTGGCTTTGACCGACTCCTGACATTATTATTCTTTCATGCTGCGACAAATGGCATATTTGGCTGGTATTTCTTCCGTGCTCGTCGGCGAGGTGACTGGAAGATTGCAGTACGTGCGGCGATCTTTTTGATGCTAGCCCATGCCGTATACAACTTCTCGGTCGCATATGCTGGGGCCATCCCATTGCTTCGTATGGTCGCCTACGTGATCTCAGTTGTTCTGAGTGTGTTGCTGATTCGAGTCTATGTATTGGCGCGCAAGGACGATAGACAAGCACGGTGAAGTCAGTCACAATATAAGATAAGCATAACTAATTTTTGGAGAATAATGGATCCGCGTATAGCATCGGGGGATGTAATGCAGCCAGGTGGCGGGACTCCCGCCGTACAATTGAATCCAAATCCGAGTATCGGAGTGGGGGAGATTGTTCGTCCAAACCCTGAGCAGTCAGTTGCTGCCGTACAGGCGCCGGTATATCCTCAAGCGCAGGCTATGGTGGTGCCTCCTATTGCCCCCAGCCCTATGCCACCCTTACCACAAGCGGCAGCACCCCAGCCTGTGCAAAACGGAGTACCGCAAGCACCAATAATGACTGCTCCATCGCCACCTCCCCAGATGATAGTACCTCCACCGGTAGCAATGCAGGCAGCTAACCAGCCGGTACCCGCCCAGCCAATGCCGCAGCCAATAGCTCCGCAGAGCCAGCCTGCTCCCGCACAGTTTGCGCCCGCCCCGCAGCAACCAGCACCGACGGCGCTTGTGCAAGGCGCTCCAATGATGGATGCGCTTGCACCGCGCCCCGCAGCTCCCTCGGTAGCTCCGGTGGCTACTCAGCCCCCCTCGGCGCAAGCTCCAGTACCAGCTCCGGTATCCACTAGTACAGTGAAATCAAACAAGCGATCAAGCCTAGCGCTTGCCGCTCTACTTGTCGGGGCAATGTCGGTTTTGTTAGAAATCTTTATTAGTAATCAGCTGAATTACATTATCGCTGTTGCTCCTGTAAGCCTTGCTGCCATAGGGTTGGGAGTACCGGCTCTCGGGAGCCCAAGACGTGGGCTTGCAATAGCTGGCGTAGTACTCGGCTCGCTGTCATTGGTCTCGGTAATTATCCTGTTTAGTGTTAATGCGGCAACGCAGAGTCGCTGTAGCATTAACCCGACAAGCGACCCGCAGTGCCAGGCGGTACAACCAACAGTAGGAGGATAATAAGATGTCAGTACAAACTATAGATATGCGTCGCAGCCCAATCGGTGCCGCAATTATATGGGGTTCAGTAGGGATGGTGTTGTTACTCTGGGCTTTGGTAGTACCTTTGCAGGGTCGCGTGGCGAATAGCGCTGTTATCTGGAAGAGCCTCGCAAATATCGGAGCATTTGCCGGCACAATCTTATACAGCTGGTCGGTAATCCTTTCGGCTCGGTGGCGTTGGGTAGAGAAGTTATTTGGGGGGCTTGATAAGGTCTATCATTGGCATCACATTACGGGTGGCCTGTCGTTCTTGCTTTTGGCCCTTCATCCTTTTTTCTTGACCATCCGACTAGCGGGTATTCGTCCGGATAAGCTTAGCTCGCTCTGGGTGCTCGGATCGAATTGGCAGCTCAATTTTGGCATAATCGCACTTTATGCAATGCTATTGATTCTGCCGGCCACTGTGTTCTTGCGTCTGCGCTATCAGGTCTTTCTCTGGATTCATCGTATTCTGGGCCTGGTCTTCTTTTCAGGCTTCATCCATGCTTTCTTGGCAAGCCAAGGCAACTTGGCGAAGTCGCAGCTGCTGTGGTGGTACGTGATGGTCTTTTGTCTGCTGGCGGTCTACGCCTTTTTCTATCATTCGATACTAGGGCGATTCGTGCCAGGACGGTTTCGTTACGCAGTCGCACAAGTGCGCAAGCATGGTGACTCGACAGTCGATATTATCCTTGAGCCAAAAGGGCGCTTGATGAACTTCATGGCTGGCCAATTTGCGTTTGTGAGTTTTGTCGGACATCCGATCAGCGATGAGGCGCACCCGTACTCCATGGCATCGTCGTCCCAACAGAGGCAGCTACGGTTTATCGTCAAGGTGCTCGGTGACTTCACGGCTTCCTTGTTGGCACTGAAGCCAGGGACGACGGCATACATAGAGGGCCCGCATGGCGGCTTCACTTTTCGGCATGTGCGTGGCTCGAAGCAAGTATGGATTGCCGGCGGGATCGGCGTCACGCCATTTCTCGCTATGGCGCAAGCACTGCCGTCGAAAAGGTATTCGGTTGATTTTTATTACTGCACACCCTCCAGTGCGGAGGCGTATTTCATGCCTGAGTTTCAAGCTATAGCCAAGCGCAATCCAAACTTCCGTCTACATCTATTCTGTCAGGATAAGGAGGGATTTTTGACCGCCGATATTCTGTCGAAGCAACATGACTGTCAGCGGACTGACTTCTTGATTTGTGGTCCGCCGCCGATGATGCGAGCGATACATGATGGCTTGCGCAAGCAGGGCGTGGGCGAGAAGCATATTCTCTATGAGGACTTTGGTTTCCGCTAATCCTTGGGGTCGAGCGGGCAATCTGTCATAATGATGGTATGGGCCAAATCAGTGATTTCCTATATGCGTATCAAGCCCAGTCTGATGCTGAGCGGGCGATTATT
Source organism: bacterium (assembly GCA_020854115.1). Classification (NCBI taxonomy): domain Bacteria; species bacterium. Next base: position 94,464 of record JADZGC010000004.1, read on the forward strand.
ATCTTGCCCGAGATCTTTGGCGTCAAAGACTTCACGCGTGAGCTGGCAGGCAAGGTACAGATAGAGCTCGGCTGGAATGGGTATGTGCTTGACCATTTCTATGCTGTAACCGGTGAGGTGCAGACTTTTGCGTATGACGACATGTCGGGGATGGAGATCATGGAGCGTATGACTGGAGAACTATTTTTGCCATTATTGGCGCAGGCAGTTGGCATGATACAAGAAGCGCAGCCCAAACTAAAGCATCTTGCGGTCTGGGGATTTTGCTTTGGGGGCAAGCTCGCGTATCTCTCGGGAGTTAACCCCCATGTGACCGATATTGTTTCCTGCTATGGTGGCGCCAGTGTGCAACCGGGATTTTATGCAGGCGATTCGGTGGTCCAGGCATTAGCTCGAGCACGCTATGCGGATAAGAGTCTCAAGATCTTGGGTGTATATGGTGAGCATGATCCAATGATTCCTGCAGCTGATCGAGAAAAAATATCTACATTACTTACTGAATCTAAGATCTCACACCAGATCAAGGTGTATGACGCTGGCCACGCATTCTTCAATGAGGATCGAGCAGATCGATATGTCGAAGCTGCGGCTAAAGCTGCGTGGAATGATGTGTCAAACTGGCTTAAGCGGTAGTACCGGCAGTTAATTAAGCGCCGAATCGACGCTGTCTATTGGCGTAATCTTCTAGCGCAGCTGAGAGGTCAGTTTCATCGAAGTCCGGCCACTTCTTGTCTATAAAGTAGAGCTCGGCATAAGCTGCTCGCCAAAGCATGAAGCCACTAAGGCGTTTTTCACCAGAACTGCGGATAATCAAATCGACTGGTGGGACATCGGGCACGTATATATTCTGGCTGATTGTTTCCTCAGTAATCTCCTCTGGATTCATGCCAGAACGTACAATCCGCTTCGTGGCATCAACGATCTCCTCATGGCCGCCATAGTTTAGACACAGTACGAGTGTTCCGTTTGTATTATTCTTCGTATGGTCCTCGGCTTTTCGGATAAGCTTGAGAATTTTTTCTGACAGTCGATCGTCATTGCCGGCAATACGTATGCGCACACCCCGAGTGTGGATGTCATCGAGCTCATGCTTCGCAACCCATTCGAGTAGTTTCATGATAAATGCAACTTCTTCGGTGCTGCGCTGCCAGTTCTCGCGCGACCACACATAAGCGGTGACGTATTTGACGCCGCTCTCGAGGGTCTTGAGGCCTATTTCTTTGAAGTTTTTATACCCCTGACGGTGGCCTTCTAGGATAGGGAGGCCCTGTTCTTTTGCCCAGCGGCGGTGACCGTCAAGAATAAAGCCGACGTGGGTCGGGATGTGTGATTCGTGTTGCATACGTGTATTTGTGAAACCATTATATCCTACTCGAGCTGCGACAGAAGTCAAACACCATCTGATTTTTATCGAGAAATAGTATTGACCCCGGATGTGCAGTCGTGCTACCATCGTTGACAGGTATACATAAGGAGTAGTCCACGCGTGAGTAACCGATCCACATTTGGAGGCACCCGCCACTAAGCTGATTTTAGCTCGGGGATTCACGCGTGGCCGCCTCAAAAAAGCGCCACGTTTTTATTTTGCTCATTGACATAAGCATCTTTGATAGTAATCACTGATTCTAGCCGACGACTATCAAATATAAGGTGCGATCATAGAGAATAAGGGTAATACAAATGTGATTTAATGTTAGAGATAGTAATAGTAAACCAGCTTGCGATTGTGGACTGGTTATTTCTAACGAACCGACAACGCACTTGAAAGAGTGTGTTAGTCATCTCAAACGAGAAAAAGGGTTACGAAGAGCACATGAGGAATGCCTTGACGAACTGTGCCGATGAAGGACGTAGGAGGCTGCGATAAGCGCCGGGGAGCTGTCAACCAAGCTGTGATCCGACGATTTCCGAATGGGGAAACCCAGCGCGAGTCATGTCGCGTTACCCATGACTGAATACATAGGTCATGAGGAGGGCACCTGGGGAACTGAAACATCTAAGTACCCAGAGGAGAAGACATCAACCGAGAGTCCCGGAGTAGTGGCGAGCGAAACGGGATCAGCCCAAACTTAGTTTTTTCCTTCATTTATGAAGGTCCGCTTGGATAATTAAAACGAGGGTTGTGAGCTAGCGACTCTTCTTCGCTTGACTTGAACGTTGTTGCGCGCCTGACTATGACATCACTCCTTGTAAGAGTACATGCACGAAGTCCAAATAACTTCATGCGTATACTTGAACGACGAGCATATGTTCATACTTAAGTGCGCAAGCGCTCAAGTCGCAAAGAGCAGAGAAGCCAGGATCAAGCTGCCTGGATAAAGTTACAAAACTATCATGTTAGTGGAAGGCGCCTGGAAAGGACCGCCAAAGAGTGTGAAAGCCACGTACACGAAAACTGATAGTCTTTATTGTTGCTTGACTCGAGTAGGACGGGGCACGTGAAACCCTGTCTGAACCTGGGAGGACCACCTTCCAAGGCTAAATACACAGTTCGATCGATAGTGAACAAGTACCGTGAGGGAAAGGTGAAAAGAACCCCGCAAGGGGAGTGAAATAGAATCCTGAAATCATGTGCTTACAATGAGTCGGAGCCGCTTTACGCGGTGACGGCGTGCTTTTTGTAGAACGATCCAGCGAGTTACCGTATATCAGCAGGTTAAGTGTTTACGACACGGAGCCATAGTGAAAGCGAGGGTTAACTGCCCGCCTTTATTGTTGTATACGGTAGACCCGAAACCGGGTGACCTAACCATGGCCAGGCTGAAGCATAGGTAAAACTATGTGGAGGGCCGCACCAGGGCACGTTGCAAAGTGCTTGGATGAGCTGTGGTTAGCGGAGAAATTCCAATCGAACCCGGAGATAGCTGGTTCTCCTCGAAATAGCTTTAGGGCTAGCGTCATGAACTACCTGTCGGGGGTAGAGCACTGAATGGGTTGGGGGCTCCTCGGAGTACCCCGCTCAATCAAACTCCGAATACCGACAGAGACTACCATGGCAGTTAGAACGCGGGAGCTAAGTTCCGCGCTCGCAAGGGAAACAGCCCAGACCGCCAGCTAAGGTCCCCAAGTTATAGCTCAGTGGGAAACGAGGTGAGATTGCAGAGACAACCAGGATGTTGGCTTAGAAGCAGCCATTCATTTAAAGAGTGCGTAACAGCTCACTGGTCAAATGTGATCTTGCGCGGAAAATATAACGGGGCTCAAGCTATACACCGAAGCTGCGGACTTTCATAGTAATATGGGAGTGGTAGAGGAGCGTTGATAGGGCGCTGAAGTCGTGCTGTGAAGCACGGTGGAGCGCTATCAAGTGAGAATGCTGGAATAAGTAACCATAAGGCAGGTGAGAATCCTGCCCACCGAAAGAGCAAGGTTTCCTGGGCAACGGTTATCGTCCCAGGGTTAGTCGGGCCTAAGCCGAGGCGAGTAGCGTAGGCGATGGACAACAGGTTGATATTCCTGTACCGGTATATATGTTCCCTGCAATGACGCAGGATGGAAACGTGAGCGGATTGCTGGCCATATCCGTCTAAGTGCGTAGTCCTTTTAGGGTGAAACACGAATGAAACTGGTCGTAAGACTGGAATTCGCGCGGGCCAAACTGACAAGAAAAGCTGCAGATTAATAATATATGCCGCCCGTACCGCAAACCAACACAGGTGCTCAGGTCGAGTAGACCAAGGTGCTCGGGAGAACCCTCGTTAAGGAACTCGGCAATACAGCGACCGTAACTTCGGGATAAGGTCTGCCCCGCCACACTGTTCGCAGTTGTGGCTTGCCTGTAAGTTTCGAATACAAAAAATTCTATATCGGAGCTACAGTCTCCTCTCATTATCTTATCTGTTGATAGTGTGGCGGGGCCGCAGCGAAAGAACCCATGCGACTGTTTATCAAAAACACAGGTCCGTGCTAACTCGAAAGAGGATGTATACGGGCTGACGCCTGCCCAGTGCTGGAAGGTTAAAGGGCGGAGTGCAAGCTCCAAACTGAAGCCCCAGTGAACGGCGGCCCTAACTATAAGGGTCCTAAGGTAGCGAAATTCCTTGTCAGGTAAGTTCTGACCCGCACGAATGGCGTAACGATATGGGTACTGTCTCAACGAGGGACCCGGTGAAATTGCATTAGCGGTAAAGATGCCGTTTACCCGCACCAAGACGGAAAGACCCCGTGCAGCTTTACTACAGCTTGGCATTGTGTCCGAGCCCGACATGTGTAGCATAGGTGGGAGACTTTGAAGCATTGACGCTAGTCGATGTGGAGTCAAAATATGAAATACCACCCTTGTCGTGCTTTGACACTTACCCAGCCCGTTATCCGGGTTGGGGACCGTGTCTGGTGGGTAGTTTAACTGGGGCGGTTGCCTCCTAAAGAGTAACGGAGGCGTTCAAAGGTTGGCTAACTTCGGATGGAAATCGAAGTGATAGTGTAAGCGCACAAGCCAGCTTGACTGCGAGACATACACGTCGAGCAGGTACGAAAGTAGGAGCTAGTGACCCACTATTGGAAAGTGGAATCGGTAGTGCTCAACGGATAAAAGCTACGCCGGGGATAACAGGCTTATAGCGCCCAATCGTCCACAGAGACGGCGCTGTTTGGCACCTCGATGTCGGCTCGTCCTATCCTGGGGCTGAAGCAGGTCCCAAGGGTTTGGCTGTTCGCCAATTAAAAGGGTACGCGAGCTGGGTTCAGAACGTCGTGAGACAGTTCGGTCCCTATCTGGTGTGGGCGTATGGAAAATTGAGGAAAGTTGCTCCTAGTACGAGAGGACCGGAGTGAACGAACCTCTGGTGTACCGGTTGTCGCGCCAGCGGCATGGCCGGGTAGCTATGTTCGGACGGGATAAGCGCTGAAAGCATCTAAGCGCGAAGCCTCTTCCAAGATTAGTTTTCCCCATTAGGCTCGTTATAGACTATGACGTTGATAGGCGCTAGGTGTACGCACAGTAATGTGTTCAGCCGAGGCGTACTAATAGCCAATTGACTTTTTCTTTGCGTGACATTGTGTGATGAATTCGTTCTTCATACAAGTCACAGCATGAGACGGCTAACACGCTCTTGAAGAGTGTTGTCGAAATAAGTCACGTTTGTATCTTATTCTCTATGTGTGCCAATGAGCATCGATCTGGTAGCTTTGATTTACATTGAGGAGACATCGGACCGGTGCTTATAGCGAAGAGGTTCCACCGGTTCCCATCCCGAACACCGAAGTTAAGCTCTTCTGCGGCGATGATACTGCTCTGCGGGAAAGTAGCGCGGTGCCGGATTTATCATGAAGACCAGGTCTTAGCCTGGTCTTTTTGTTTTTATTGATGAATTATGTAATGTAAGCACAAGCGACATGAGCCTATCTCTAATTGGCACAAGACCATTTAATACCTAGCCCCGCCGCCCCTTCCGTAGAATTTTAAGTAATTCTGTATGCATGTCATTATGCCTCATTGTTATATCTAAATTCGCATTCCTTAAGATGTAGGTTGAAATGGTCGTGCCTAAGACCTCGTAATTTGGATAGACGTACTTTTGCTACTCCCCAGAGGTTTTCAATGCCATTGATGTGATTCCTGGGATTAGCGTGGCTTACAAACTCATTCTCTCCATGGTTTACCCTGAAATGTTGCTTGTAGCCCCAATCTACTAAGCCATCGTAGGCCTTCCAGCCGTTACTGTAGACCGTAGAATCACCAGTTATCCTTTCTTGTATGATCTGTTTTAGCACATCTCTGGAAGCGTTCTTTGCGACTTGGGTGTACACGCTATCCCCACGTTTTATGAGCCCAAAGACAACAATCTTCTTACCGGCTCCGCGTCCGCGTACACCACGGACTCTGCGTGGACCAAAATAGCTTTCGTCTATCATCTTTTACCACTCAGAGGGCTTGTGGCATCACAGTAACGTACAATGCAGCTATGTATGTAGGTTATGCTTCGTTAATTGCTTACAGTTTAACATTATAATGTTTGCTATCTGAATAGCTGTTAAATCCTCGTAAAAGTAACGCGCAATCTCACGATACTTCTTATCTGAAATTCGGGGACGTTTCTGGTACCGGTCGCTCATCTGTTATCTAGCATAACATTTTGGAGTTAACTGGTCTTGTACCAAAACATATAGCACCAAGCCTTGGTGCTGGCCATGGTTGCTCAACTTCATCTGCGGCCTTAATTAGTTAAGGAATGTAGCATTCGAACATAAGACTATTGACTTTGAGTCAAATATGCCGTAAAATCCTGAAGCATAACTAATTACTCGAGTAAAATCGAAGAATTAGTGAGGAGTTTTACGCGTGCTGACCGTGGAGGGTCGGCCAAAAAGCAGGCGCACTCCAGTGATTATCAATAATCAGGAGATAAGCGAATGCCAGGAACAAAGAATGGTGGCATCAAAGCCGCTGAAACCAATAAGAAACGTTATGGTAAGTCTTTTTACCAGCGCATCGGCGCTATGGGTGGAAAGAAAAGCACTGGCGGTGGTTTTGCCGCTAACCCAGAGTTGGCACGAGAAGCCGGTCGCAAGGGTGGCTTGAAGAGCCGCAAGAATAAGACCGCTAAGCAAGCAGCTTAAAACTATCGCAAGCATACAAAAAGACGCCCCTCCGAGGGCGTCTTTTTGTATGAGGCATATTTGTTAAAGTCTTATGCGACGAACGCGCGCCTGTACGTCGGTTTTGACCTGCCATCGTGTATCGCAGAGAAAACATCGATACGTAATTGCATCGTCTTGGGTTGAGAAATTATTACAGGCGGGGCAGGTAGCGCGTTGGGTTAGCCAGGAAGCATAGGTTTGGAGACATGAGCGTAGGTATTCGTCGGGGATAGTAACACTATATTGTTTACAGAGCTGCGAGGTAAGGCCCCAGGCCTGAGTTTCTAGGGCAAATAGCTCGAGGTCAGTATTGTAGTGGAAATGCCCGAGCTGAGCATGTGCTATCTCATGGAGTAGGGCAATTTGCCCTTCGTTTTCACCTACGGTATCAGAATCGTAGTAAATGATCTCGTCGGCGGCGTCGTACAAGAAGTCATCACTTGCTTCAAATTGGAGGTCATTATAGCGCTCCTGTACACGTGTTAATAACGATTGTTTCACCCTCATCACTCTCTATCATACAGCGACTTTTAGTCTTCGGCGAGCGTAGCGTCAGCTGCAACTAATAGTGCTCCCAGCAGCGGGGCGTGCTCAGTATATTTTGCCTGGAGAATAGGTGGGAGTTGATAGAACGGTTGGTAGCTACGCATAATCTTTCGTACATCTTTTATGAAGCGCTTGTAGTGTACGCCCACGCCTCCACCAATGATGACGGCTTCAGGGTCGCTTGAAACAATCAAGTCATAGAGTCCGAGCGCGATATCTTGGCTGATCTCACGCCATATGCGGCGCGAACGGATTTGGCCGGCAATTCGGCCGTAGCGCTGCCGAATTGCGGTTCCGCTAGCAATTTGCTCGAAACGCTGCGTGGGGGTTTTGAGTAGGATGCGCCCGCCTTCGGGATTGTGAGGACTTGGCAACGCCTTGCCATCCAGGATGAGGGCCGACCCGATACCAGTAGATATTGTGACGTAGAGGATGAAGCGATACTTTTTTGCACTTCCCATGCGCGCCTCACAGATACCAGCAGCCGTTGCATCATGTACCAGAGTAGCTGGTACGCGGTATCGGGCATGTAGCCAGGGAATAATAGCCGCATTGTGCCACGGTATGTGTGTAGGCTTTGTCATAACCCCGCGCTTTGTATCGAGTGGACCAGGCGCTGTGACCCCAATAGCTGTAAACGGTGCACGGATTTGCCAGCGATCGATAATTTCTTCCATATGGTGGCGTGCTACGACAAAACTAGCCGGCGTCGGAATATCAATAGTCTCTCCAACGTGTTGAGGGTGGTTGGTCTTAGTAAGGCGTATCTTCGTGCCACCAATATCGACGCCAACATAGGTTGTCATCTCTTTCTATCATACGGCTCGGGGCGCGAAAACAAAACCCTTACGCTTGCTATCTAGCCACCAGGTGCTACAATCTGGGGTAAGTGTATTAATAAGGAAATATCAGCCATATGTTGAAAAATTCAACAGTTCGCATAATTCTCGCTGCCGCAGTAGTCGTCTTAATTGTTGCTGCAACTTTTGCATATGGGAATAGCCAACGTCAGACCCAGCTTAAGAAAAACGAACAGCTCGCTCAACAGAGCAGCTCGACCTCAGAGAGCGCGTCAACTTCACCAGCTGCTAGCGCGTCTGCAACCCCAACTCCATCTAGCACCCCATCGCCAACAGTGATTACCCCTCCAAACGGCATTACTCCTGAAACTGGTGCGGGTTGGTTGGTTTCGGTACCTGTTGCACTCTTGGCAGTGCTTTATTATGTCAGTAAACAGTCTAAGGATGATACCGAGTCAGCATTGCGCAAGCAGCGCTAGGCACACTCAGTTATAGTAGCTTGAGAAGACTCGGCATAAAGCCGAGTCTTTACTTTTTACAGATAGAGAGCTATAATTGTACCCAACGTAGCAGTACTGGTCTATGAAGTACTTTTCTTTTCGTACTTCTCTTCGGTTCTGTTGCAATCTTTTTTGAAAGGAAGAAATTACATATTATGGCAGAAAAACTTATGACTATGGATGACCTCCTCGCGCAGACAGAGATGAAAGTGCTCGCTGCAGGTGATATTGTCGAGGGGAGTGTTATCTCGGCAGACAAGCATGAGATATGGCTTGATCTGGGTGCATACGGCATTGGAGTCATTCTAGGTCGCGAAATCGAGCACACAGCACAAGGGCTCAATGAAGGGGCTGAGCTGTCCGCCTCAGTACTGGAGCCAGAGACCCCAGAGGGGTACGTCATCTTGAGCCTGCGTAAGGTCGCTAAGGAGAAGGGCTGGGAGACTCTAGAGACTCGTCACGAATCTGGTGAAGTATTTGGTATTGTGCCCTTTGATGCTAACCGCGGTGGCTTGCTCATCGAAATCGACGGGATACGGGGATTCTTACCCGTAAGCCAGCTCTCAGCTGAAAATTATCCTCGCGTTTCAGGCGCAGATAAGGATGAAATCTTACATCGACTCAATCAGCTCGTTGGGCAAACGTTGATGGTTCGTATCCTTGACCTTGATCGTAAACAGAATAAACTGATTGTTTCCGAAAAGGCTGCGCGTCGCGAGATGACCGAAGATAAGATCTCCTCGATCGAGGTTGGTGCCGAAATAGAAGGCATTGTAACTGGAGTGGTCGATTTCGGGATCTTTGTTAATGTCGATGGCGTTGAGGGTATGGTCCATATTTCCGAGATAGCTTGGGATCGAGTCGAAAGTCCAAGTAAGTATGTCAAGGTTGGTGATACGGTCAAGGCGAAAGTGATTGCAATAGATTCAGATAAGCTTTCATTGTCGATGAAGCAGCTCACCCCTGACCCATGGATGAAAGAGAGCGAACAGTTCAGGGTAGGTGATAGCGTCGAAGGCACTATCAATCGCATCACTCCATTTGGTGCTTTTGTACAAGTTACCCCAGTGATTGAAGCTCTGGTACATATCTCGGAGCTATCCGAAGAACATGTCTCTGATCCGAATGATCTGGTGAGGGTAGGAGATAAGAAGACCTTCCGCATCATTGCGATTGATCCGGTACAGCATAAACTCTCATTGTCGCTTAAGCCTGCCAAGGCGGGTAAGACAGAAGCGAAAGAAAAGTAGCATATGGCGGCAGCGCGCACAGGACATATCCCAGAGCGCACCTGTCGCGCTTGTCGCAAGAAATTCCCAAAGCTTGCGTTGCATCGCTGGGTCGTAATTGATGGAGTGGCGGTGCCAGATCCTCAAAAAAATAAAGGCGGTCGTGGGTGGTATGCCTGTGATGAACCGAGCTGCCAGGCCAAAATATCACAGATTGCTGTCGGACAAGCTAGATCATTACAGCGCCGTAAGCAAGGAAACTAGATGAAAGAACATACAGACGACACATCGACTGACTCAAAGACTGAGGTACTCATTCCCCAGACTATTACTGTAGGTGAATTCGCTAAGCGGCTTGAGATGGGCCCAGCAAGACTGATTGGGGTATTGATGAAAAACGGTGTGATGGCAACGATCAATGAATCAATTGATTTTGGCACAGCTTCAATTATCGCAGACGAACTTGGTTTTCAACTCAAGCTTGAAGAAGTTGTTGATCTCAGGCCAAGTGATGAGATGGAGATAGAAGAGGAGCTCACGGATCTCCAGGACCGTCCGCCTGTGGTAGCAGTGATGGGGCATGTTGACCATGGAAAGACCAGCCTTCTTGACTCAATTCGAAATGCAGAGGTTGTAGCATCTGAGTCTGGTGGGATTACGCAGCACATCGGCGCCTATCAGGTTGAGCGCAACAAGCGCATGGGGACGTTTCTCGATACGCCAGGGCATGAGGCATTTAGTGTGATTCGGGCACATGGTGTGCGTGTGACTGATGTGGTAGTTATAGTTGTGGCAGCTGATGATGGTGTGAAGCCACAGACCAAAGAGGCAGTGCGACTTGCCCAAGAAGCTGATGCTGGTCTCGTGGTGGCAATAAATAAGGTCGACAAGCTAGACGCTGACGTCAACAAGACCAAACAACAGCTGAGTGAAATTGGTCTCGTACCAGACGATTGGGGTGGCGATGTGCCATGCGTCGAGGTCTCAGCAAAGACAGGTAACGGCATAGATACATTACTAGACATGGTATTGCTTGTGGCAGACCTCAAGAAGCCTCAAGCGCACTTTGTGGGCTCACCGCGGGGTGTAATTATTGAAAGCCACATGGAGACTGGCAAGGGAGCCGTCGTAACACTCTTAGTGCAAGAGGGGCGACTCAAGACTGGAAGTGTGATAGTGGCAGGATCGACGTATGCGAAGGTCCGAGCTCTGGAGAATGAAAAAGGCCAACGAATGAAGGCGGCAACTCCGGGTATGCCGGTGGTGGTGACTGGCTTTAAGGGTGTACCTGCGTATGGAGATTGGTTTGAGGGGGTGGCCTCTGAGAAGGTCGCCAAAGATTGGTTGGCAGCAAAGAGTAGAGAGACGAGTATCAAGAGCCTTGTGCGCAATAAGGTAGTTTCTGCAAATGATATTGAACGGGCAGTAAATCGCGGACAGGTCAAAACGGTGGCAGTTATTCTCAAAGCGGACACTCAGGGATCAGTTGAGTCAATTCTTCAAGCCCTTGAGGGAATCGGGAATGACGAGGTGGCTATCAATATCGTTTTCTCGGGGATAGGCGATATATCCGAGAACGATATTAATACCGCGAATGCAACCGGTGCAGTAGTACTTGGCTTCCATGTGTCGATTCAGTCTGCAGTGAACCAATTAGCAAAGCGAACAGGCGTTACATATAAGTTATATCAGATTATCTATGAGCTTCTCGATGATGCGCGCGAATGGCTCACAAGCCTACTTGAGCCTGAAACCATTACAACGGAGCTTGGTACGCTGGAGCTGTTGGCGATATTTAAGACAGCAAAAGATACGGTTATCTGCGGAGGCAAGGTACTCAGTGGGTCGGTAGAGCCTGGCGTTGAAATCGAAGTGGTACGTGAAGGCGAAGTGGTCGGCAGTACAGAGCTTATGGAGCTCAAAAAAGGTTCTGATGTGGTTCAGGCCGCGCTTGTGGAAGAAGAATGCGGCATGCTTGTCAAACGTACCATGACCTTCGCGGTAGGGGATATTTTTCGCTTCATTAAGCACGAGCAGGTGGCTCGTACCCTATAAGTGATGTCGCGACGGTCTGATCGGGTAGCAGAACAGATACAGCGTTATGCAGCGCAGGCCTTGGCTGAGTTGAACTTGAGTCGAGAGGTATTATTGACTGTTACACGGGCTCGAGTATCTCCTGATATGAAGCAAGCCACTGTTTGGGTCGCTGGGTGGCGGCAGCTTACGCCGGGTCAACAAGAGCGAGCGACGCACGAAGTCGCACGATTATTGGCGCGGAACCTAACGAGCAAATTTACACCGCGTGTAACTATCGAGGCAGATGATGCGGGTGAGTATGCATCGAAGATCGCTCATTTGTTATCGGGCTGAGAATTGACCCGATAACTCGGCTTGCAGTATGATGAAATATATGAAAAGCGTATTGCTTGTCGAAGACAATGACTTCATCCGCAAGATGTATTTGCTGAAGCTAGGCAAAGCTCAGGACTTTGAAGTCCTAGAAGCTGCGGACGGACTTTCTGCACTACAGGTGCTTGAACAGAAAAAGCCCGATCTTATGTTGCTCGACATCATGATGCCAAACATGAGTGGGCTCGAAGTGCTTGAAGAGATGAAGAAGAAAAATATTGCAGTGTCAGTGATTATATTGAGTAATGTGATGAGTACCGAAACACGTGAGACGGCTCAAAAATACGGCGTGAAGGACTACATCATCAAGAGTGATCTGACCCCGAGCCAGGTATTAGAAAAGATTCAATCAGCTTTGGGGTAGCTTGGGTACGCGTAGGCCGTTAAGTGCTTGTTTGGCGTCTAATATCTTGCGTCCAGGCAGCTGGACTTGATCAGCTGCGAGTGTGCCATCTTTTGTGATGAGTATAAGTTGTTTATTGTGTATATATACTCCTGGCTCTGCTGCTACATTATCTATCTGATGGGCATTGTGAATGCGTAGACGGTCTAGCTTTTCTGGCAGGACCACACTTACTCCTGGCCAGCCAGCGTAGGCACGGATCATCCGCTCGAGTTCGGTCGCCGATACATCAGATAGAGAGACTTGCCCAGCCGTTTTATTAATAAGTTTGCAAAACGTCACTCCCTCGTCGGGCTGTTCTTGCGGTACCAGGTATCCGGCTAGGTATTTGTGCAGTGTGGGGAGGAGGAGTTCTTTGCTGGCAGAGATGAGTTTTTGTGTCAATTCTTGCTTCGAGGTCATAGGGGACACTGAAAACGATACTTGACTCAATATTGGTCCAGCATCCATTTGCTCGGTAATTTTCATGATCGTAGTGCCTACCTCGGTGTCGCCTGCAAGGATGGCTGCCTCGATTGGTGAAGGGCCTCGGTATTTCGGTAGGAGTGAGGGGTGAATATTGATGATACCTTTCGAGAAGAGGGCGAGAAGATCAGGCTTGAGGATCTGACCGTAAGCGAAGAGTAATCCAGCTTCGGCCTCGAGAGGACGGAGTTCCTCAATGCAGTCACTCGTTCTGACCGGCCGAAAAAGGGGCACCTTATATTCTTTTGCGACTCGAGCGACTGGCGTATCGGTTTGATGGGCATGCGCGCCTTCTCGACTGGGCTGCGTGACAATACCAACGATATTGAGAAATGTACCGTTCTCCAGTACGTAGCTCAGAATATCAGCGCTTAACCCAGAGCTTCCAAAGAAGATTATCTTATGAGTGGTTGTGGTCATGGGCTGCCTCACGAATGACATCCGGAAGTGATTTGACAGGGTGTAGCTTATCGTCGTCGCCTAGCTCGAGCACATCATCTGCGGACTTGATTATATCGATAAATAATTTACCGTGCATGTGGTCAACCTCGTGCTGGAATACGCGCGCAGCAAAGCCTTCGAGTGTCATACGGATGGGCTGTCCATCGAGGGTCTCGGCTTTTACCTTGATCTTGCGTGCGCGGGGTATGCGAGCATAGATGCCCGGAACGGATAGGCAGCCTTCAATATCAATAACCCGGTCAGAGCTTTTCTGCACAATCTCGGGGTTTACGAAAGTCAAGAATGTCTTATCTTCCGCATCGTCAAAATTATTGCGTACTACGGTGAGTTTCATGGGCTGTCCAATCTGAATGGCTGCCAAGGCAGCACCAAACTCACTACCGTGATCCCAGTCGAGCGTGGTCTCAATCATGTCTTCAGCAAGCTGCTTGATTGCATCATCGACGAGCCCGATGCGCTTGGACTTCATGCGCAATACTTCAGATGGAATGGTGACGAGTGTGCGAATCATTCAATCATTACATCAGATAATAATGATCGGATCAAGATCAGCCTGCCATCCCGACGGAGGGGAGTCAGCTATGTCAGTCAAGGTCTTGCGTTGGGTTGATCGTACAATGAGTTGTCGTGTGTGATAGATGCCATCTTTGTGGTGGAGGGGCGTAGCTGGGCCGAGTACTTCTATATTTGGGTATTTCTGCGCCAGTAGATCTGAAAACTCGCTGGCGGCTCGCTCTGCATTTCGAGCATTTGAGCGTCGGACCCAGAGTCGTAGAAGCCAGCGATACGGTGGGTAGTGGAAGGTATGCCGATGGATCAGCTCTTGGGTGGCAAATCCATTCCAGTCATGGGCTTGGATTGCCTGTAGAATTGGTTGCTGAGGGTTATGTGTTTGGAGGATGACCCGACCTGGTATATTGCCTCGACCGGCGCGCCCAGAGGCCTGAATGATAAGGCTGGCGGCTCGCTCTGAGGCGCTAAAATCTGTTCCATGGAGCAGGCTATCAGTATCAATAATGGCAACGAGGCTTACATGTGGAAAATCGAGCCCTTTTGCGATCATTTGTGTGCCAATGAGGATATTGATTTCCCGACGTTGCATCCTCTCAAGCAAACTAGGCAGGCTATCGCGATCAATACTGTCGCGGTCCAGCCTCTCAATATGTGCATTGGGGAATAGCTGCTGGAGGGTGGTTTCGAGCTGCTTGGTGCCAATACCGGAATAGCGAAGATCATCTTGGTTGCAGGAAGGACAGCGAGATGGGGGCCACAGCTCACGATTACAGAGATGACACTTCAGTCTGCCGAGGTCGGCGTGGAGGATCATAGTGGTGTCGCAGTGGTCACAGCGCACGGCTTGGCCACAACTGTCACAACTCAGACGGCGTGCAGTGCCTCGTTTATTATGGAGAATAAGGGCTTGCTGCTGGTGCTCGAGAGTTTGTTCGATAGCATGATGTAGCTGATCGGATAGTACACCGTGCTTATTATGGTGCTCGACGAGCATAATTTCTGGGAGCTTTGCTCCACCATGTCGCGTAGGGAGGGAGAGGCGTGCGATGCGTCCGCGATGTACCAGTTCGAGCGTCGTCAGCGAGGGGGTGGCCGATCCGAGGACGAGCCGGGCACCAGTCAGCTGCGCTAGGCGACCGGCTACTGTCACTGCGTGGTAGCGCGGGCTTTGATCTTGCTTGTAGCTTGTGTCGTGTTCTTCATCAATAATGATGAGTCCCAAATTATGGATTGGCAAGAAAAGTGCCGAACGAGCTCCCAGGTACACTTGAGGGGTCGTATTACTTAGGGCCTTGAGCCAGACTGCCCGGCGCTGGGTTGCTGTGAGTCCAGAGTGTGTCACGAGTAATGAAGCTCCAAGGCTCTCTTCTAGTCGCCGTTGGAGGTGTGTTGATAGGACTATTTCTGGCGCCAGGATAAGTACTGATTGGCCACGCTCCAGGGTAGACTGAATCAGATCTTCATAGATGCGTGTTTTGCCCGAGCCAGTAATACCTTGGATGAGTACGGCTTTTTGTGAAGGGAGTTTCTGTATTGCTTTAATGACTTGCTCTTGTTCGATGGAGAGTGGTGGCAGGTGTGCCGGTGCCTGGGCGACCGAATCTTGAAGTAGTCCTTTACGCGGCTTGGCCTGGAGTCCAGATGGCAAGATCGTGTGCCAGATTGCCCGGGGATGAGCCGCGTAGTACTCACCAAGCCATTCTGCGAGCTTGAGGTAGTGCTTTGGGGGTTGCGGTAAGTCAAGGACGCGCGAAACTGGCTTGAGCTTCTCTAGTGCAATGTCGCTTGAAGTTCGAGTGGCGATGACGATACCGGTAGTTTGCGTTTTCCCGAACGGCACTACCACCCATTGGCCAGACTGAAGTACTTTATCGTGCACATAGTCGAAAACTTTAGCTGGTCGTCTAGGGTAGTTTGTGACGAGGACAGATACAATGATTGATGGAACTGTTCGTTTCATATTCGTTCCTAGTGTATCAGGTCTGCATAGAAAACACCCAGCTTTGACTCATCAGGGTAGATAAGATATGATCTGTGCTTAGAGTATGCAACCAAAGCAACTGAGGCGACGATTAGTAATAATAGTGTTACTCGCGGCTATCGCGATAGCTTTGGTGTTACCGCGTGAAGACCGTATTTTACGAGCGATTGGCATAAAAAACCTGACACCAAAAGTAAAACTCGGTCTGGACTTACAGGGAGGTACAAGCTTAACGTACGAAGCAGATCTCAACGACACCCCAACAGAAGAACGATCGAAGGCGATGGAGGGGGTACTCAATGTGATTACGAAGCGAGTGAACCCAACTGGCACGAGTGAGGCGGTCATTCAGCAGTCGGGCCAAAATAGAATCGTAGTGCAGCTACCAGGAGTAACTGATGCTCAGGCTGCAGCTGACCAGATAGGTCGCACGGCTCAACTGTCGTTTTATTCACTGTCGGGTGATGAGCAGCCAGTACCCGAACAGACTGATCTGACAGGTAAGGATCTCGAGCAGGCCACGGCCGATATTGATCCACAGACTGCTACGCCTATTATTCGATTCAATATGAAGTCAGGTGATGCTACGAAGAAATTCTCTGAGCTTACCACCAAGATTAATCAAAGTGGTGGCCGCTTGGTGATCGTTCTTGATAATGAAGTACTGTTTAATGGTACTGTTTCGACACCAATTACTGACGGTGTGGGTCAGATGACCGGCTTTGAGGACGTCCAGACCGCTAAAGAGACCGCAGTCTTACTGAACGCGGGCGCTTTGCCGGTGCCAGTAGCGCTTTCGAGCCAGCAGACCATTGGGGCGACCCTTGGGTCGGAATCAATTGCTCGCTCTATGATAGCGGGTGTGATTGGGATTGTGGCAGTGATGCTCTTCATGATCTTTAGCTATCGCTGGGCGGGTGTGATTGCAAGTGCGGCTCTGACATTATATGCACTCTTCAATATTGTCATATTTAAGCTGGCGAGCATTACGCCGTGGCCGATAGTTTTGACGCTCGCTGGTATCGCTGGCTTTGTGCTCTCGGTTGGTATGGCGGTGGATGCAAATATTTTGATATTTGAACGCATGAAAGAAGAGATGCGATCTGGTAAGACAGTGCATACGGCGATGATTACGGGCTTTAAGCGCGCGTGGAGCTCCATACGTGACTCTAATATTTCAACACTACTCACTTGCCTTATCCTCTATACATTTGGTGCGCCGATTATTAAAGGCTTTGCCGTGACTCTCGCGCTTGGAGTCATGATCTCAATGGTGACCGCAATTACGATCTCTCGCACATTCTTGCAGTTATTTGCCGATACTAAGTTTGGCTCGAATCCGAAGCGTTATAGTAATATCCCAGTGGAGCATACTGGGAAGGAGGCGGTCTCATGAATGTGATTGGACGCCGACGCCTATGGTTTGCAATTTCATTATTAGTGATTATTCCCGGCACGATCTCATTGTTTATTTGGGGGCTACGACCAGGTATTGACTTTGCTGGTGGTCAGTCAATGGAGATTGCTGGTACACAGGATCAACAATTCGTACGTGATACATTGGCCAGCGTGGGCGCTCGCGACATTGTCATCACTACTACTGGTACCGATAAACTGTTGGCACGCTATCGAGACGAAGAGGGTAAGGACTCTACAGTGACTAGTAATGAAATCAAGACTAAATTAGCCACGCAGAATGCTCAGCCGACCAATTTTGAATCGATTGGCCCAGCTGTCAGTCGAGATATCACTCGCAATGCCTTTGTATCCGTCGGGCTGGCTTCCCTGGCTATCGTATTCTTTATTGCGTTTGCGTTTCGCAATACACCGCCTCCTGTGAGCCCATGGAGCTTTGGTGTCACAGCCGTGATTGCACTTTTGCATGACACATTGGTGATAGTTGGTATTTTCTCACTGCTTGGGCGGTTTGCGAACGTCGAAATAGATTCACTCTTCGTCACTGCGGTACTGACAGCGATCGGTTTCTCGGTTCACGATACGATCGTGGTGTATGATCGTATCCGCGAGAATTTGAAGCGCTCAAGTGAGTCATTTGAAGTGGTTGTAAATGACAGTATTGTCGAGACCATGGCTCGATCCTTAGGTACAAGTTTGACGGTGATCTTTACACTTCTCGCTTTATTGATATTTGGTGGTGAGACGATTCGTCTGTTCATATTCGCTCTCTTGGTTGGCATTATGTCTGGTACGTATTCTTCTATCTTTAATGCAGCTCCTATGCTGGTAGTGTGGCACAACTTCAAGTTTAAGCGTCGTGCTGCGAAGAAGCTCAAGAAGACTTAGTCTGAAGTATTGTTCTTGACTACGTAGACCCCATTCTTGGTGTCTGGGTCGGTCTTATTTTCGAGTACGCATGACAATGTGAAGCTGCTTCCGTCGGAGGTGTAGCCATATTGAATAATACTACCCTCTTTTGATGCCGGGTCGTTGGGGATCTTGACGATATATGGTGGGGATGTCTGAGTAAGTGGTTCGAGCACGGCGATATTCGACCCAGTGGGGTATACGCCGGCGTTTTTCTTGTAGGACTCTATACTGATCGAAAGTGAATTTAAATCAGCCTTACGCTGTTTGTCGCGCTGCTGTTGGGCAAGATTACTTGGTGTTGCAGATGGAGAGATACTAGATTTGACTTGAGCCGTGGGTACAGGTGCTTTCGAGAGTAGCCAGGCTGTAATCATACCTCCGAGAACGATTACTACACTCAAGGAAATCAGGATTATGTTCTTGTTCTGACGGGAAGTCTGGCTTTCTGTGCTAGCAGCTTTGAGGAGTTCTTCAGCGCGTTCTGTGGCAGTTGTGTGGTGTGTATGGGGATGTGGCGCGATAGGTTCATGCGCGCGTGACTCTTTTAGGGCATCGCGGAGCAACTTTTGCTCCGTCTCCGTTAAGGATGGTACTGTGTCGGTATTTGTGCTGACTGTGTTTTGGGTGGGTTGCGTTGACGCGGTACTTTCTAGCCTGGGCTGTTGATTGGGGGCTTTGAGCTCAAGTTCTTCCATTTGAGCGAGTCGTTCGCGCAGTCTCTTACGATATTGACTTGATGCATGGTGATTGATGATCGTCGCTTGCGTAGATTGCATATGCCGATGTGCTTCATGAGGGCTATTGCGATCTTCGGAGTATTCTTGAAACTGATCATTTATCTGAATAGTATCGTCCCCCGAAGGCGTTGTAGTACGTGTTTGGCTATGCGGAGGTGTACGCTTCCCGCAGGTTGGACAAGCGTATCCTATATCTGTTGTAACTATTGCTGATCCGCAGGCAGGGCATGAGTGTAACATAGCTTAACTATTATTGTAGCGTACTCTGAGCACGAAAACTATTGTAAATAATACTGTTGTGATATATGCTATAGTTACTTTTTTAGCAATACATCAAACAATCAGAAAAAATCAACAGTGGCAGTAAACAAAGATGCTCCAACATTTTATAACATCAAAAACACGTCGAAAAATCATCACTGTATTCTCGAAATACCCGGATTATCGCGTTCACGTTCGTGGGCTTGCTAAGTTGATACGCGAAGATCCGGGTAATGTTGCGCGCGAGCTGGAACGCTTAGCGCGTATTAAGTATGTACATACAGCCAAACAAGCAAATACCAAGCTTTTTTGGGTGAATCAAAATTTCTTACTTTATAAAGAGTTACAGGCTATGGTACTCAAGACAACAAGAAAAACAAAGAAAGATATATGAAAAGATTGATTACAAAAATAGTTCAAGATATCCGAAGAGTTGACCGTCAGTTCGCACGTGAGCGCATGCGCACCCCGCAGATTTCACGACGCATATATCAAAGTCAAACTCCACTCGGTTTTCGATCTAGGGCCACACACTCGTATTTTGTTCGCTAGTCGATCATAATAAGAGTTCATGAAAGAATTTGCGCGGATTGATTGGCGTCTGCCGCCTCAGGAAGAGGTACTTCTTGAGGATTTGGCTATGACTATTTTGTCACGCCGAGGATTCAGTGAGGCGCAGTCGCTTGATAGCTTGCATCCACGGTATGATTCGCTTGGGGATCCATTCGGCTTACAAGATATGGAGCTGGCCGTATCGGCTATTCTAGATTTTCGTGATAAGAATGAGAAGATTATTATTTATGGGGACTATGATATCGATGGACTCACCGCCAGTAGCTTGCTAGCTGATGTGTGCAGTCAATTACATATCAAACATGAGGTATATATACCCGATAGGTTTGAAGAAGGCTATGGTATACATGTACGGGCTCTTGAAAAATTATCCGAGCAAGGTGCTCGCACGATCGTAAGTGTAGACTGTGGTAGTTCGGCGCTTGAGGCTGCACAAGCCGCCCAGCGGCTTGGGATTCGGCTCATCATCACTGATCATCACGCCCTTATCGCTCAAGAGCTGGAGGGTGCGTATGCGCATATTAATCCATTGCGGGAGGCGAACCAGTACCCTGAAAAATATCTTTCAGGTGTAGGAGTAGCTTTTGCGCTCGCACGAGCTCTCCAGCAAGCAAGTGAGTATTCAATTCCTGCAGGGCAAGAAAAATGGCTGCTTGACCTAGTAGCGCTTGGTACGATTTGTGATGTTGTGCCATTGACCGGCGAGAACCGGGTGCTGGCATCATATGGGTTGCAGGTATTGCGTAAGACACGTCGTGCTGGCTTACGAGCTCTCGCAAGGGTGAGTGGAGTTATGCTTGAAGGTATCTCGGCAGAAGATCTTGGCTTCAAGCTGGGGCCTCGATTGAATGCGGCCGGCCGACTTGAGCATGCACAGCATGCACTCAAGATGTTACTGGCAGTAGACTACGAGCAGGCGTTCGAGCATGCAGAGTACCTCCAGAAGCTAAATACTCAAAGGCAGGCTGATACAAAGTGGATCCATGAATCCGCCCGCGAGCAAGCGCAGCGATATCTCGATGATCCAATTTTGGTCCTATCTGATACATCGTGGTCACATGGTATCGTTGGATTGGTGGCCAGCCGAATTAGCGAGGAGTATCATCGACCAGCGTTTTTACTGCAGCTGGAAGGTAATCTGGCAAAGGGGTCGGGGAGGAGTTATGCAGGTATTTCGATTATCGATATTATGCGGAAGCAAGATGCAATACTTGATCGGTATGGTGGCCACGCTGCAGCCGCTGGTATGACTATAGCTTCCGAAAAGATAGATTTGTTTAGGGAACGGATGATCGAAACAGTATCACAGCTGGGGGATGACGTATGGACCAAGCAAGAGACAGTCGATGCCTGGTTGCAGCCAGAATTTGTTAGTCTTGAAGGATTCGCGCAACTTGAAAAACTCGAGCCTACTGGACGAGATCACCCGGGGGTACGATTTGTATTCGATGGAGAGATTACTGGCATCAGGCCGGTGGGCGCAGACGGGAGTCATTACCAGCTATCAGTTCGTGTCCAGGAACGAGAACAGCGCATGATTGCGTTTGGCGCCGCAGTTAAGTGGCCGTTGCTAAAAATGGGCGACATCATTCGTGGTGTCGTTCGACTGGGTCGTTCTGAGTGGCGAGGGGTGGCTCGCATAGAGGTGATGTTATTAGATATACTGGATAACCCATATGCCTAAGCAAAAGACATCCAGGATCATTCCGAAGTTTATTCGCGATATGCAGTATACCGAAGATGAGCGTCAGGACATAGCTCGGGCATATTGGTTTAGTCGCGACAGGCATCGTAATCAGTTGCGAAAGAGCGGGGAGGCATACATTATTCACCCGATCGCTGTCGCACAAATACTGGCCGGATGGCACGTCGATATTCCTACGATACAGGCTGGATTGTTACACGATACCCTCGAGGACACGCAGACGACAAGTGAGGAGATTCGGGCTGAATTTGGTGAGGTGTGCACACAGTTGGTTGAGGCAGTTACGAAGATTGGGTCACTGCAATCTCAGATTGCGCATACGGCTACTCCTGAATCGATTGAAAACATCCGAAAGTTACTCTTAGCGATGAGTCACGACATTAGAGTTATCCTCGTGAAGCTTGCGGATAGGCTGCACAATATGAGGACCATTCAATATCTGTCAGAGCACAAGCAGCGTCGTAAGGCACAGGAGACTCTTGATATTTATGCTCCTATAGCTGATCGATTAGGTATGGGTGAATTGCGTGCCGAGCTGGAGGATAGATCGTTTGCAGTGGTGCATCCAAAAGAATATGCGCGCATCAAAGAGCTTGCTCAACCCTATGTAAAACGTGGCGAGCAGCTTTTGGCGACGATTAAGCCGGAAATTGAGGCGGATTGTCGATCAGAGGGTATACAATTTGAGGTAACAAGTAGAATAAAAAACGTATTCAGTATACATAAGAAGCTTGCGAAGTATGACCAAGATTTCTCAAAAATACGTGATCTTGTTGCGCTCAGGATTATCGTTGAATCTATACCTGATTGCTATCGCGCGTTGGGCCTTATTCATGCACGATACAAGCCGCTTTTACTATTTATCAAGGATTATATCGCAGTACCAAAGCCCAATGGGTATCAGTCACTTCATACAACTGTTCTTGGAAAAAATCAGGTATTTGAAGTGCAAATTAGGACTCAGCATATGCATGAATATGCTGAGCAAGGGTTAGCTGCACACTTCTATTACAACGAGTCAAAACAACAGCAACAATACAAGACTGGCGGAGGAGTAGTGTTGCCTAAAAAGTACGAATGGGTAAAAAATTTGCTCGACTGGCAAGAAGCGTTTGAGCATGAAAAAGACATACGGTCTGCATTGCAGCTTGACGTATTCCAGCAGCGTATCTTTGTATTTTCTCCCAACGGCGACTTGTTCGATCTACCAGAAGGCGCTACACCTGTAGACTTCGCTTTTGCGGTGCATACAGATTTGGGTATGGCATGCCGTGGCGCACGAATTAATGGCAAAATGATGCCACTGGATACTCGACTTGAAAATCGAGATGTCGTTGAGATTTTTGCGTTTGTGAAAGCGCCGAGACCAAGTAGGGACTGGCTGAGCTTTGTTGTAACCGCGAAAGCACGCTCACGTATTAAGGCTTGGCTGCGCAATCAAGAGCGTACGACTGCCGAGCAGGAAGGTATGCGTTTGCTTGATGAATATATTCGCACTGTGGCTGATCGAAGCTGGGAACAGTTGCCTCCAAGTACAAAGCGAGTGGTGCTTGAGTCGTATGAGTTATCTGATAGTTCAGCGCTAGCCGAGGCTGTCTACGAGGGGAAGGTGAAGTTGGCAGACATCTCGCGGCTTGTATTAATGCAACGTCAGCAGCAGGCTAGAGCCTTCTTGCCTGTAAAATTCTTGCGCAAGCGTGGGCCACGACCGGTTTCTCTCGTACCCGGTATAGAGCGTGAGCATATTTCGCGTGCAGGATGTTGCTCTCCGACATATCCT
The DNA here is from genome assembly GCA_020854115.1 of bacterium. NCBI lineage: Bacteria > bacterium. Next base: position 117,735 of record JADZGC010000004.1, read on the forward strand.
CAGGAAATTGTGGGCTATGTAAGTCGCGCTGGGTTGATTCGAGTGCACCGAAAAGACTGTGATCGAATCGCTGCTGATTTCCAGCGTTGCCTTCCAGCTTATTGGTATTATGATTCGACTGACCGCATTCGCTTGAAAGGGGATTCGGCGATGGCCACCTCAATGCTCAAGGCCATATCTTCCTATCTATCTGCGTTTGATGCTCGTGCAGCAAAGATTACTCAAAACTCAATTGGGGATACCGTGGAGATAGAGGTTGCATTGAGCCTGGTGCGCATGGATCGCTGGGCTGATTTATTGAGGGCGCTACATCGTGTACCGGGAGTATTGGATGTAGAGCATATTGTCGGGTAGAATGTGTATATCCTTGGAGTCTTGCTGTTTTTGAGAAAATCTGCTAATATACATATCTGTTATGGTCAGATCATTGGCCCAATGCCATTAGAAAGGATTACGTATAAAATATGCTTCATGTTGAACGCAAGGATGATGAGTCTCTAGAGAGTTTGATTCGTCGTTTCAATAAGAAAGTGACTCAAGCTGGTATTTTGAGCTCGGCTCGTCGTAAAAAGTATTTCGAGAAGCCTCTCACCAAGCGCGAAGAGCGCGAGATTGCAATTCGTAAGCGTGTTCGAAAAGAGCAGAAGACACGCGAAATGCTTAGTATTCGAGGGTAAATATGGACTTAACACAGCGACTTGAAGCGGATCTCACAGAAGCTACCAAAGCTCGTGATGAGATCACGTTGCAGGTATTGCGTTTGTTGAAGGCCGCTCTCAAGAATCATTCGATTGAGCTGCGCCAGGACTTATCCCCTCAGGAGGCTTTGCAGATACTCCAAAAAGAAGCTAAGAAGCGTCAAGAGGCAATTCAGCAATATTCAGACGCCAATCGACAAGATCTGGTACAGAAAGAATCTGCCGAGCTACAGATTCTTGAGCGCTATCTTCCAGAGCAGCCTAGTGAAGCTGAAGTGCGTGCTGCTGCGCAGGATATCATCCGGGAGCAAAAGCTTTCAGGTCAGTCCGCTATGGGGCAGCTTATCTCAGGGTTAAAAGATCATTTTGACGGACTAGATGGGTCTTTGGCTGCAAAGGTAGCTCGCGAGGAGTTGCTTTAAATCTTGTCAGCCGTGCATGGATTGCGCTTTACTCTCGTCGATGCGCCGAAGCAAGTCATTCAATCTCAATGGGAGGAGTTGTTTTATGCTTGGGTCAAGCAGGAAAAACCCTCTCTTCGTGGCGAGGTGGTAGTGAGCTTTGTGATTCCAGCGGAAATGAAGGAGCTCTATTATCATAGTTTTGGTGAGCATACAGCTACTGATGTATTGTCTTTTCGATATCAAGCCCAGGACATCTCGCCAGACTCAGAAATAGAGAGCTCAGCTGGTGAGATCATAATTTGCACAGATGTGGCACGAAAGAATGCAAAGAAGCTGCATGTATCGCCAGGCAATGAACTCATGACGCTTTTTGTGCATGGCCTTTTGCATTTACTTGATTATGATCACGCAACCAATGCTGAGAGAGCTGCATTTAAAGCCAAAACCCATGCTATTATGAGGGTAGTTAATCAGGAGCCTGCGCCATTGTGGTTACTTTCGTAAGTTTTCGAAATGCCTGGAAGGGATTGCGCGTCGTTGTTAGTCGTGAGCGAAATGCACGCTTTCATATTCTTATAGGAGCACTTACCTTAGGGGTTAGTCTGACACTCAGAATTAGTCTCCCAGAAATGGCTCTGGTGCTGGCTATGATTACACTCGTATTCTTCGCTGAAGTCGTGAATACGGCGGTTGAACGTACGTTAGACCTGATTGTCACCGAGAATAACCAGGTTGTGAAGCTGGTGAAGGACATGATGGCAGGAGCGGTACTTGTGACTGCTGTTGGAGCAGTGCTAGTTGGGCTATGTGTATTTGGTCCCGTAATTGCTAGTTTGGTTACCTAATGATGATCATTGTTATTGCGGGCCCTCCAGGCGGCGGGAAAGATACACAGGCAGCTCGAATGGCGGAACGACTTCAAGCATATATTATTAGCCCGGGTGCGTTATTGCGTGCTGAGGCTACAGTGGATCAGGATTTGGCAGCGCAGCTTAAACGAGGCGATCTCGCCGACGATGATCACGTCAATGAGCTTGTGGGTGAGGCGATGTTGGCGCATCGAGATCAGACGCTGATACTTGATGGCACACCACGACATGTACCGCAGGTAGCCTGGCTGAGGGATTTTCTAGAGAAGCACTTTAAGGGGATACAAACGGTCTTGGTGGAGCTCAGAGTTTCAGATCAGGAACTGCGGATTCGTGCTACTAAGCGTGGGCGGGCAGATGACAGCCCAGCAAGCTTTGAGCACCGTCTTGACATCTATCATCAGGAGATTGTGCCGGCAATTCACGAATTGGCGCGATACATGCCGCATATAGTCGTGAATGGGGAGCAATCGATTGATACGATTGCACAAGAGATTGCTGAAGCAATGAAAGAACGAGGATATTTATGAGGACTCAAATCAAGACTCAAGATGAGATAGCGGCGATGCGTACTTCGGGTAAGATACTAGCTGAAATCTTGCAGCTGTTGAAGCAAGCCACACGGGTGGGTATGGCGACACAAGAGCTTGATCATATGGCTCGCGAGGAGCTCAAGAAGCGAGGAGCGAAGGCGGCTTTTTTAGGATACCAAGACTTTCCAGCAGCACTTTGTATTTCGATCAATGATGAGATTGCTCATGGTATACCGGGTGATTACGTTTTGCAGGATGGAGATCTGGTTCATTTAGACCTAGGTGTGTCATATGAGGGGATGATCACTGATGCCGGTATAGGATACGTGCTTGGTGAAGCAACTGATGATCAGCAGCGGCTGCTGATCGGTACTGAGAAGGCGCTTATGGCTGGCATAGTCATGGTCAAGGAAGGTGCTCGCACAGGAGATATCGGTGCTGCAATCGAGAAAACACTAGACAAGTATCGCCTCGATGTCGTGTATGAATTGGGTGGACACGGGGTTGGGCATACGGTGCATGAAGATCCATTTGTCGGCAATTATGGTACGCCTGGCACCGGAGAATCGTTACGGGCGGGTATGACAATCGCTATAGAGCCGAATGTTAGCTTGGCTGGGCATGAGATGTATTTGAAGAATAACGGCTGGACATGGTGCACAAAAACAGGTGCTTTAGCAGTACAATTTGAGCATACTGTTCTGGTAACAGAAGACGGTTACGAAATTCTAACTCAAGTTTGAACAAATATAATACTCATAAAAAGTAGTGCACAAAATATTTGCACTATTGGTTTGGGCGGTATACAATTTTTATATCCAATTGACGAAGGGGTGAGATCACATATGGCTTCAAACAAAGGGGAAATCACAGCAGTCGGACTCGATATCGGTACTAGCCGGGTCGTGTGCTTGGTTGGTGTTGCTCAGCCTGACAGCCCTAGTGTATCTGTTGTGGGGATCGGTATTGCTTCTACTGCCGGCCTGCGGCGTGGAGTGGTCGTAGATATTGAAGAAACAGTTACGGCTATTACTTCTGCTCTCGAAGAAGCCGAGCGAATGAGTGGCGTTGTGATTGAAAGAGCAACAGTGTCTGTGGATGGTAGTCACATACAGAGCCTGAATTCGCGTGGTGTGATAGCCGTGAGTCGCGCAGATAAGCAGATTAGTCAGGAAGACATGTCTCGGGCGGCGGAAGCTGCGGCTGCACTTTCGCTTGAGACGAATCGAGAAATATTACGTGTAATACCCCGCCACTACATAGTTGACGGTCAGAGCAATATTCAGGATCCATTCGGTATGAGTGGTGTGCGACTGGAGATAGATACGCATGTTTTAACAGCATCCATACCTGCCATGAAGAATCTTGATGATGCCATCCATCGGGCTGGTATTACGGTCAATGGCCATATGATCGTCCCGCTCGCCGCAGCTCGAGCCTGTCTCACCAAGCGCCAGAAAGAGCTTGGTGTGGCGGTTGTCAATATCGGAGCTGAGACTACCGGTATTGCGATTTTTGAGGAGGGGCGAGTTGCATTCTCGAGCATTTTACCTGTAGGATCCAATCACATTACGAAGGATATTGTGTATGGTCTGCGGACTACAATCGACATTGCCGAGAAGATGAAGCTCACCTTTGCCACAGCTCGAAAGCCAAAGATTAAGGATACTACGAAGCTAGAGCTGAGCAAGATCGGTGCGAAAGGTGTGCTGCTGCAGAGAGAGTTAGATATGATCGTTTCATCGCGACTGGATGAAATGTGTGATCTTGTAAAAACTGAGATTACCCGCTCGGGCAAAGAGCACCTATTGTCAAATGGCATTGTCTTAACTGGCGGCGGCGCAAAGCTTGAAGGGTTACCTGAATATATTGAGGCTGCGGTTGGTATTCCTGCAGCGCTCGGAGAACCACAGGGGATCACGGGCATCGTTGATAAGGTGAGGGGCGCATCGTTTGCAGTGCCTGTTGGGTTGATGCTCGAGGACCTGGATCGTCCGCAGGCCGGCAAGAGCATCAACGACCGCATTGGGCAATTGTTTGGTCGAGCACAGAGTTTATTTCAGGGATTTCTCAATCGTGGGTAAAATGCATACAACAACTACTCATCCGGTGTACAAAAAAAATGCTCTAAATATTCGAGGTTTTATAATGAACCACTATTTGACTCGAGCGTTGAGTAATGGGTATACTGCAAATAGTTTGGGCAATATATGTGTGAAGCACATGCCGGTGCCGTCACGAGTGTGGGCTCGTGGCGATTTCTTGTTTGCTAACTATAGTCAAGCGTTAACTTGGGGGAGAGGGTAGTCATGGCTGAAATTTTACCTGATATTGAAGCGTTTGCGCGTATTCGTGTGGTCGGCGTCGGTGGCGGGGGCGGTAACTCGTTAAACCGTATGGTCCAGTCGAAGATGCGCGGCATTGAGTTTATTGCTATCAATACAGATGCGCAGGCCCTGCATTACAGTCAGGCACACCGAAAGATTCATATCGGTAAGGAAACTACGCGCGGGCTCGGAGCTGGTGCTAATCCAGAGATTGGTAAGCAGGCTGCGGAAGAGAGTGAACAAGAGATATACGCTGCCCTTAAGAATAGCGAAATGGTATTTATTACTACAGGAGAGGGTGGGGGTACTGGTACGGGAGCTGCGCCGGTCATCGCCCAGATTGCGAAAGATTGTGGCGCGCTTACTGTAGGGATTGTGACAAAGCCGTTTAAGTTTGAAGGTGATCGACGTCGCAAGATGGCCGAAGAGGGAATCGCAGCGCTCAAAGATAAAGTCGATACGCTCATTATTATCCCTAACGATCGAATTCTACAGATTATTGATCGCAAGACCTCGCTTCTCGATGCCTTCGCGACGGTCGATGATATTCTGCGACAGGGGGTACAGGGTATATCGGATTTGATTACGGTTAATGGCTTGGTTAACCTTGACTTCGCGGATGTCGAATCGATCATGCGTGATGCTGGGACGGCCCTCATGGGTATCGGACTTGGCAGTGGTGATAATCGTGCCGTAGAAGCTGTGAAGCAGGCAATTGATAGCCCACTTCTCGAGGTATCAATCCAGGGCGCTAAGGGCGTTTTGATTAACTTCACCGGTGGTCGTGATATGGGCATGCATGAAATCGAGGAGGCAGCTAAGCTGGTTCACGATTCGGTTGATCCGGAAGCAAATATCATTTGGGGTATGGTAATGGATGAGAACTCCAATAACGAGATAAAGGTAACACTCGTCGCGACCGGCTTTGATGTTGCTCGTGGGATGGCGGCTCAGGCTCACTTTGCTGGCCAGAGCCAGCTTTTTAATCGCACTGTTGGAGAACTGGAAGATAGTCATTGGGTAAATCAGTCTACAAGAGTGACTCAGACTACTATTGCGCAAAGTTCTGACCAGGAGCCACTCCGCCCGTCAGAAGAGATGGGTGTGCCAGCATATGAATTCCGCGGAATTCGTGAAGAAGACCCTGAGCCGGCAGTCGAACCTAGTATTAAGGAAGAAGATGACCTGCTAGCAACTGGTCCTCGTGTGCGCGAGGATGCCTTACAAAATGTGAAGCCACTAATCACGCCTGATTCAGATCTAGACCCAGTTAGTTTCACAGATGAGGAGCCGGTGCGCGAACCAACATCTCACGGTATTGTTGCCGATGACAAACCCGAACCTGAGCCGGTGAGAGTTCAGGATAAGCCAATCGTCGAGACACTGTCGTCACACTTCGAGCGCGACGAAGAGGATGATTTAGATAAGCCAGCCTTCTTGCGGCAGGGGCGAAGTGTGGAGCGCTCTATTGTCGAGGATGATGATAATTCTAAAGAATAGGCCCCGTTAATGCGCTGTACGCAATGTCAGCAGCCAGATACGCGTGTACTTGAGTCTCGTGAGGTCGATGATGGTCGTGCAATTCGTCGTCGTCGGCTCTGCAATCATTGTGGCGCGCGCTTTACGTCTTATGAACGTGTCGAGCTGCCGCGCTTGCTGGTGGTCAAAAAGTCTGGGGAGCGTGAGCAGTATGATCGCGAAAAGTTGGCTCGAGGTATCTATCGGGCAGCCGAAAAGAGGCCCATTTCGGCTGAACAGATTGAAGACCTTGTAAGCAATATCGAGCGTGATGTGTATGCTCGAGGCGAATCGGAGTTATCTACACAGTCGATAGGTGAGATGGTGATGGAGGCGTTAGCGAGCCTTGATGAGGTGGCATATGTGAGGTTTGCAAGCGTCTATCGCAGTTTTACGAGCGCAGAAAGCTTTCGGGATCATATTGCGCAACTCAAGCGATCTACTCGCCGCAAAAGCACATAGGGCAGCGACATTTCTCCCATCGACGACTATAATAGAACTATGAAAATCCTTTTGCTTGGGAAGGCGCATACCCATGCGCAGTCAAGGGAATACGATCATTTGACGCAGCAAATTATTGCCGAAATAGGCCCAGTACGGTCAGTAAGTGCAAATTCTCGGGATGGGATCGCGCTCATGCAGCTGTATGACGTTGTGCAAACTCCTGCCTATGTAGTGACGCGCGATGATGGCACGCTGGTAGCCGTTTGGCAACATCGCAAGCCTACATTAGACGAAGTGAGTGCTGCCGTGCGCTCATAAGTGCCTGGTTTTATCCGTAAATAAACCGTATAATATACACCATGACTAAGAGAGAAATAAGTGCCGTAGCGCAAGCCGAGGAAGCACAACTCAAGCGCTGGGCGCAAGACAAGGTTTTTGAGCGATCAGTCGAACAGCGAGCTGGCCAGCCTACCTATGTTTTTTATGATGGCCCGCCGTTTGCTAATGGTCTACCGCATCTTGGACACATGATGACTTCGACTCTTAAGGATGCCATAATGCGCTATCAAACAATGCGCGGTAAGTATGCGCCGCGTCGATTTGGCTGGGACTGTCATGGGTTGCCACCGGAACTACTGGCCGAAAAAGAGCTTGGCATATCGGGTAAGATTGCAATTCAAGAATATGGTATCGAAAAGTTTGTGCAGTATTGCGCTGACTCCGTATTGCGGTTTACGGGGGAGTGGCATGAATACGTCGTAAGAGTTGGTCGATGGGTCGACTTCAAGCACGACTACCGAACCATGGATACAGACTACATGGAGTCTGTCATTTGGGCGTTTAAGCAGCTCCATGAAAAAGGCTTGGTGTATGAGGGGGAGCGCGTGGTGCCATATAGCTATGGCGCACAGACTGCCCTGAGTAATTCTGAGACTCGACTTGATGATAGTATGCGCGATCGAGAAGACCTCACTGCAACCGTGAAGTTTCGACTGCATGATGGTCGCTATCTCCTCGGCTGGACAACGACCCCCTGGACACTACCGGCAAATCTATTGCTCGCCGTAAACGAAAAAATGGATTACGTCGAGTATAAGCTAGGCGATGAAGTGCTCATCATCGGTCTTGAAGCGCTTGATCGATATGCCGAGCAGCTATCGGGTGCTAGCGAACAAAAGCGCTTTAGGGGCACGGAGCTGGTTGGCCTGTCGTATGAGCCGTTGTTTACCTATTTTGTTGGTTCTGAGAATAGCTTCCAGGTGGTTGCAGGGGAGTTTGTAACGGAGGGCGAAGGTACGGGTGTGGTACATATTGCGCCAGGACATGGTGAAGATGACTACTGGCTTGGTAAGCGGATCGGTACGCCGATTGTGAGCCCAGTCGATGATGATGGTCGATTTACGGCAGACGTCAAAGATTATGTAGGACGACTGGTGTTTGATGCGAATGGCGAGATAATAGCTGACCTTGAGAGGCAGCATAAATTATTTGTGAGTCAGACTATATTGCACAAATACCCCCATTGTTGGCGCACTGACGTGCCAATCATCTACCGAGCATTGAGCGCATGGTTTGTGGATGTTCCTAAGATCAAGGATCAGTTACTGGAAGCTAATCGGCAAATCAACTGGTACCCAGCTCACGTTAAAGATGGTGCATTCGGCAAATGGCTTGAGAATGCTCGCGAATGGAATGTGAGTCGGAAGCGATTCTGGGGGGCTCCGATTCCTGTCTGGAAAACCGAAGACGGGGAAGTCTTGATTGTGGGAAGTCTCCAAGAAATCAAGGATCGCGCTGTCGACCCGGCGAAAGTGGTTGATTTGCACCGTCCCCATATTGATCAAGTTGAATTGAAGACAGACTCAGGTAAAATAGCTCGTCGGGTTGAAGATGTGTTTGACTGCTGGTTTGAATCGGGTAGCATGCCATTTGCGCAGATGCATTATCCCTTTGAAAACAAAGAACAATTTGAATCGGGGCATCCCAGCGACTTCATTACTGAATACATTGGTCAGACCCGTGGTTGGTTTTATACGCTGCATGTCATGAGCGTGGCGCTTTTTGGTAAGCCAGCCTTTAAGAATGCAATTGCTCATGGAATTCTGCTCGGTAGTGATGGCCGTAAGCTCAGTAAGCGTCTTGGGAATTATCCTGACAACAACGAGGTTTTCGACACGGCAGGTGCCGATGCTGTGCGCTATTATTTACTTGGTAGCGCTCTCGGTATTGGTGAGACAGCAATCTATGACCCCGCGGCACTCGTAGAGATTCAGCGTAATGTGATTGCACGGCTGAAAAACGTATTGGGCTTTTATACGATGTATGCTTCGGTTGATTCATTCGTGCCGAAAGCATATGCAGCTATCCCAAGCTCCGACCACGTACTTGATCGCTGGGTTCTGAGTCGCTTAAGCGAAACGGTAAACTTAGTTGCCGAATCGGTTGATGGTTTTGATACACCTCGGGCGATGCGCGAGATAACAAACTTCCTAGATGACTTATCGAATTGGTATGTGCGACGCAGTCGTCGTCGTTTTTGGAAGTCTGGAGATGACAGCGATAAGCTAGCGGCATACGAGACACTGCATTTTGTGTTGGCTACCACTGCACAAGTCATTGCGCCATGGGCTCCGTTTGTAGCTGATGAAGTTTGGCAGGGCATTATGAGCGGTGTATCTGATGTCCCAGAATCAGTACATCTGAGTGACTGGCCAACTCTACCGGCGCCGCAAGAATCTTTGCTGAAATCTATGCAGCAACTTCGCGAGGTTGTCACAGAAGGTTTATCACAGCGCGCGCAGGCCGGCATCAAGGTTCGTCAACCGTTAGCAAAAGTTGAGATTACGGGAATGACATTAGGTGCTGATATGCGGGCGATTGTTTCCGAAGAGTTGAACGTGAAGAAAGTGGAGTGTCATAAAGGAGCATCGCTGAGCGTCGCTTTAGATCTCACCTTGACAGAAGAACTCAAGCAAGAAGGGCTCGTGCGAGACGTCATTCGTCAGATCCAAGAAGCGCGTAAGCAAGCTCAGCTCGCGGTAGATAATCGTATTCATTTGTCACTGCAGTCAGAGGATGCTCAAATGCGGGCTGCAATAAAGGCTTACAAAAAAGACATCCAAGCCGAAACGCTTGCTACAAAGATTGATGATAGTAGCCGTTATGATTTTGTAACGAGCACAAAGCTGAATGGAGTCGAGCTGACTATTACATTGAAGCTAATGGATTAGTTCTGATATGAAGAGGGAGGGGCTCAAGCGCATTGACTGGGTAATTGTCGCCACGAGCGTGCTCTTGGTGATTATTGGTTTATTGGTGCTATTCTCTTCTGGTATTAAGCCTGCAGAAACCACCGCCGAGATAGATACGACACGACAAATATTATATGCAGCCGTAGGTGTTGCTGTGGCTTTGATGCTCTTGCGGCTCGATTATCGTAGCTTGCGCAGCTACGTAGTGCCGATGTATATAGTTACGTTGATAGCTCTTGTTGCGGTTGAGTTTGTGGGTAAGTCGGCGCTAGGAGCTCAGCGTTGGATCAATTTAGGATTTTTTCAGTTTCAGCCATCTGAGTTTTCTAAGTTAGCCTTCATAGTCGTTCTCGCAACATATTACAGTCGCGTGTATGGCGCGACGAAACAATTGCGTTATACGCTTACTTCATTATTTCTGCTCATTCCGCTTCTTATTCTAGTGATTGGGCAGCCTGACTTGGGAACTGGACTTGTGTTTTCGGTTATTTGGATTGCTATGACCATAGGCACGTTATTGCCTAAGCGGTATCTCGTGTTCGCCGGAAGTATAGGTGTTTTAGCATTGCCGATTATTTATCAGTTTCTTGCACCCTATCAAAAGAGTCGCTTGCAGGTTTTGCTTAACCCCCAGGCTGATCGCCTTGGTATTGGCTACAATGTCGTGCAGTCAGTTATAGCAGTAGGTAGTGGTGGTTGGTTTGGGCGTGGGTTGACGGCAGGGAGCCAGAGTCAGTTAAACTTTTTGCCGTCACAGCACACTGATTTTATCTTCGCGGTACTTGCAGAAAAGCTCGGCTTTGTTGGCGCTGCGCTAACGATAATCCTATTCTGTATATTGATAACACGCATTTTTCTGGTCGGGCTACAAAGCAATGATCGGCTTGGTTCGTTCTTGTGTATCGGGATCGGCGGTATGCTACTGTTTCACGTTCTCATTAATATTGGTATGAATATGGGAATTATGCCTGTCACGGGCATACCTCTGCCATTCATCTCGGCGGGGGGAACGAGCATGCTCATTAATTGTGCGGCGATTGGAGTTGTTTTGAGCGTGTCCTCTCGTCGTACGGGGGTGCGCCACATCAAGGATGCGGAATCATGAGTCGTCGCAGAGCGTACAAGATATTGAGCTTAGTGGTAGTCGCAATGCTGACATATGTGGCTGCTAAGGCCGCTCCACAAAAGCCGCCTACGGCCGCGATGGTATCGCAAGCTTCTATGGTCAAAGTAACAAAAATATCCGATGGCGATACGATAGAAGTAGAGGTAAATGGTGTGTCAGAGAAAGTCCGCCTGATCGGAGTAGACACTCCAGAAACGCACGATCCGCGCAAACCGGTACAGTGCTTTGGAAAGGCCGCTTCAGACTGGACGACCCAGACATTGACTGGGCGCAGTGTGCGCCTGGAGGCTGACCCGAGTCAGGGCGAGCGTGATAAATATGATCGCTTACTGGCATATGTATGGCGCGACGATGGGCTATTTATTAATCAGACCCTTATCAAGGAGGGATACGCGCATGAATACACGTATCAGACGCCATACAAATATCAGCAAACCTTTCGAGGGGATGAACGACAGGCCCGCGAGCAGTCCAGGGGGCTATGGGCTGCAGATACATGTGGTGGGGATACAAAGCAGCCGGCAAGGTGACGAGAGTGTATCCAACCCGGTATACTAACACTATGAAAAAGACATATGATGTAGCAATTATTGGCGGCGGGCCGGCGGCGTATACAGCGGCGATCTATGCATCGCGCGCGTCTTTGTCGGTTGTGCTGGTTACTGGTGATACCCCGGGTGGGCAACTCTTGCTTACGAGTGAGGTGGAGAACTTTCCTGGATTTAAGGATGGGATTATGGGACCCGAGCTGATGGATGAAATGCAGCAGCAGGCGCTACGTTTTGGTGCCACACTCATATCCGAATTTGTGGATCAGATACGGCCGGGAGAACCACATGCACTTAAGCTGAAGAACGGCGATACTCTGCAGTCGATGACAATCATCATTGCGACGGGAGCCTCTGCTCAATGGCTGGGGCTCGAGAACGAAACGCGCTTGATGGGAAAGGGTATTTCGGCGTGTGCAACCTGTGATGGATACTTCTTCAAGGATAAAGTTGTAGTTGTAGTTGGTGGGGGTGATACTGCGATGGAGGAAGCATTGTCGCTGACTCATTTTGCAAGTAGGGTCATAGTTGTGCATCGTCGCCATGAGTTGCGCGCGAGTAAGATCATGCAAGAGCGTGCATTAAATCACGAAAAAATTGAATTCATTTGGGATACGGAGGTGACCGATGTATTTGGTGAGCACATGGTAGACGGTATTGAGTTGACGAACCTCAAGACTGATCAGAAGACGAGACTAGATTGCCAGGGATTGTTTGTGGCTATCGGGCATAAACCGGCCACTGAGTTTATCCGAGATATTATTGATGTCGACGAGAAAGGATACATCAAGACACAAGACAATGTATTCACCAATCAAAAAGGCGTATTTGCTGCAGGTGATGTCGCTGACCACTTGTATCGCCAGGCAATTACTGCGGCGGGCGATGGTTGTCGAGCGGCCCTTGAGGCAGAACGCTACCTGGGTGAGTTGTCACTTGCGAAAGGGGCAAAGTAACGATGGCCAGCAAGATGGAGATGTCTGCGTGCCAGCAACGGGTTGCGGAACTCGAAGAACAAGTCCGTGCTCTCGAAACACAGCTTGTTACTGATGAGTTGACGGGCATCTTAAACCGTCGTGGTCTCATGCAGCGGCTCAAGGTCTTGGCCAGTGAAGTGCGATGGCAGGTACAGCATCCAGAGAAACGGCGAAAGGTTGTGCTGAGTTGTTTGTCGGTACTTTTTATTGATATAGATCATTTTAAGAATGTGAATAATACGTATGGTCACGAGGTGGGGGATCGTGTGTTGGCTGCCGTCGCGTCAGCAATCAAGGAACACGTACGCGCGCTTGATATTGTGGGTCGCTATGGTGGTGAAGAAATTGTCGTTGGATTAGTCGGTGCAGATGAGTGTGATGCCACGCGTGTTGCTGAGCTGCTACGCGAATACATTGCTGATTTGAGGATTCCAATTAGTAAAACCGAGTCTACTCAAGTGACAGCCAGTATTGGGGTGGCTGAAGTGAATGATACATATAATCTTGCCGCGAGTCTCAAGCGGGCCGATGATGCACTCTATGAAGCTAAGGCGACCGGTCGTGATCGCGTGGTAGTTGCGAAGGCATCTGCATAGAAAAGTGGGAGTGATGATGGCGAACGACATTTTGATTCGGACAATGCAGCTACAGCATGTGATTGATATGAATAAAAAATTTGTTCAATCAATGCACGATGATTACGTATATTTCCCAACATCATACAAATCATATCTAATAAGAAAGCATTCCTTGCCCCAGCTTATTCGTTCGATCCTCTCACCTAAATCATGCATTTTATTGGCATATAATACTCAATCATCACTGCGTGGCTATTGCGTGATGCGCCTAGAGAGATCTGAGCCTTCAACGCTCCTGTGGATATATGTCGATCAAAGTGCTCGTGGTAGTGGTATCGGAAAAATATTGGTGCGGGCGGCCCTAGAGCGTGCAAAAGACTATGGTAGTCCAGGTATGCAACTACTAACACATGACCGAGACGACTTCTTTGCTCAACAAGGGTTTGAGCGAACACATCGTATTTCCGGGATGCTTGCCGGAGTAGATATGTCTATAATGAAAGCTGTTTTATGATGAAGCCTCAGTATCCTCGGTCACCAATAGGAGCTTCGCAGATCCGACATAAACGTAGGGTTTGGAAGCGCATAAGCTCTGTATTATGGACGCTCGCTTTTCTTGCATTGGTGGGTAGCGTTCTTGCGATAGGGGTGGGTGTGGTCTATTATTTTCGCCAGCAATCGAACCCTCAATCGGCAACACCCAGGCAAAAGAATCAGATAGTTGGTGATAAGGGTGAAAAAACCGCTACTCATGGAATAGTCGTAGCGACCGAAACCGAAAGACTGTATAGCGCACCAGAAGTAGGTACGCTTATTCGCCAGACTAACCCAAACTATAGGGGCCCGCAGATCAACATCACGATGCAAGTATTTAAATACCGAATTCAAGATGCAAATGGCACTACAGAAGATGTATATGCGCGAGCTTTTGTCCCCGAAGGCGGCAAAGACCTGCCAATCTTTAGTTTTGCGCCGGGTACGACGGGTATCGATGATGCGTGTGCTGCTTCTCTTGAAGATCCGTCAAAGCGTAATTGGGCAAACTATGTAAGTCATATGCTTGCATATGCTGCAAATGGGTACGCGGCTGTTATTACTGATTATGAAGGTATGCGTGATCCTCGCCGTGTGCACCATTATATGGTTGGAGACTTGGAAGGACGGTCTGTGCTCGATGCAGCACAGGCGCTTACACAGCTCGGGCTTACCAAAGATCGCGTCAATACGCAGTCGGTACTGCTCGGCGGCTACTCACAGGGTGGTCATGCGGCACTTTGGGCAGATCAGCTAGCCGATACATATACTCCAGGAATCAAGGTGCGAGGTGTAATTGGTTTTGGTCCGGTAACCGATGTGCGTCAGACGCTAACTGATACAACGAGAGGGGCAAATATTCTGTGGTTTGGCCCATATGTGCTGAGAAGTTATCGAGATTGGTATGGCACAGAGTATGATCTAGGCGCAATTCTGAAGTCTCCATACGCCGAGAACCTGGTGGCAGATGTGGCAAAAAACTGTATCGATACAAACATCGCGTATTGGGGAAACAGGGATATCACAAAGGTTTATACGCCAGCTTTCATATCGGCGATGCGGACAGGTTCGCTGCAAAGTGTTGCCCCGACCCTCGACCAACAGTTGCAAGCGAATTTAGCTGGTACGCAGAAGACAGGTCGACCAAAGCTGATTAATCACGGTAAGCTCGATAATGTAGTTCTGCCGGTCCAGTCGGATAACGCGGCGAAGCGCATGTGTGGCATCGGGGAGAATGTTGCGCACAAAACATACGTTGATGCGACGCACTATAACACGATGGCCAAGAGTTTTGATGATACGTTGAGCTGGATGAGGACAGTGCTTGGCGGTACGAAACCCACAAGTACTTGCTCATAAGAATACGAAAAGCCCCATCAAAGAGGGGCTTCTTGCAGCACGTGCATGTTGATTGGTTATTTACGCGGTAATTGCAGCAATCTTGAGTAGGCTGTAGTGTTGGCGATGACCACGGAGGGTCTTTTCGCGCTTCTTAGCCTTAAACTTCAGTACTCGCACTTTGTCTGCCTTTTCGTCAGCAGCTTCGATAATTGCAACTACTTTTGCTCCGGCAACCTTTGGCGTGCCGATCTTAACGTCATCGCCGTCGATGACCATGAGTGGTTCGAAAACGATCTCTTTTTCGCCTGAGACAAGCTCGGTGCGAATCGTTTGGCCTGGCTCTACTAGATATTGTTTCGATCCAGTTTCAATAACAGCTAACATAGATTCGTATCTCTTTCTTTCTTATTTGGACAATATGTAAGCATAGCAAACCAAACATATCTTGTAAAGATCTAACTTTAATCTGATAGTGATATTCTGAAGGTATCTGATTTCTTGGTATAATAGTCAGACATGAGGGTGCAATGACAATAATCGCGGTCGTCAATCAAAAAGGCGGGGTAGGTAAGACAACGACTACCGTAAACCTTGCGGCGTACTTAGCGAAGCTTGGGCAGTCTGTGCTGCTCGTTGATCTCGATCCGCAAGCGAATGCTACGTCGGGCTTGGGCATAGATAAGCATGCCCTGCAAGCCTCACTGTATGATGTGCTGGTGTCAGGGGTTGAAGCTCAGACCTTAGCTCAAGAGACGCGCTACAAAAAGCTCCATGTTTTACCAGCTAGTCCAGTGCTGGCTGGCGCAGAGGTTGAGCTCACGCAGATTCCGCAGCGTGAGTCGAGGCTGAAACAAGCACTCGAAGGTTTGCACTATGACATAATCTTGATCGATTGCCCGCCATCGTTGGGGCTCTTGACAGTTAATGGTTTGACCGCGGCGCAATATCTCCTCATTCCGGTGCAGGCTGAGTATTTTGCGCTTGAGGGGCTTGGGCAGCTTTTGACAACTATGCAACGAGTCAAGCAAGCGCTGAATCCAAACTTGAGCTTACTCGGGGTGGTGCTGACGATGTATTCGGCGCGGACATCGCTTTCGGCTGCCGTGGCGCATGAGGTCGAGCATCATTTCCCGGATATGGTATGCTCTACAGTGATACCGCGTAATGTGCGTTTGGCCGAGGCGCCCAGTCATGGGAAGGCAATTATTGATTACGATCGGTTTAGTAAGGGGGCGAGAGCATACAAGGCGCTTGCAAAGGAGGTATTAGCACGTGTCAAAACAACCTAGTCGACTTGGTAAGGGTCTGGATTCGCTGATCCCAACGGCGATTGATGAGTTTGCATCCCAGGAAGTATCCGAGACTTTGCAGCTCGATGATATGCGCGTAGTAGAGATTAAGCTTGATGAGATCGATCCGAACCCATTCCAGCCGCGTCGAGAGTTTGCGCAAGAAGATCTTGATGAGTTAGCGTCATCGATCAAGGAGCATGGGGTTGTGCAGCCGGTTATTTTGACTCGAGCCGGTAAGCGTTATCAACTGATTGCAGGTGAACGCCGCTGGCGAGCTTCTCAGCTGGCAGGCAAGAAAACTATTCCATCAATCATACGTAGCTTTGATGAGCAGCAGCAGTTAGAAATCGCGGTCATCGAGAACATTCAACGAGCTGAGCTGACAATTCTTGAACTCGCCGTGGCTTATCAGAAGCTCGTCGATCAGTTCAATTTGAGCATTGATCAAATTGCCAAGCGTGTTGGGAAGGCAGAGCCTACGGTTCGTAATATTATTCGCCTTTTGAAGCTTCCGTATGAAGCGAAGAAAGCCTTACAGGAAGGCAAGATTGTCGAAGGTCACGCTCGCATGATCCTCTCGATCGATGATCCGATCCAACAACAAGAAATGCTGGAGATGATTATTAAGAAGCAGTTGACAGTTCGACAGGCTGAAGACCTGGCGCGTAATTTCAAGAAGGATAAAGAACTGGTTTCGAAGCGCGTACAGCAGACCCAACAGTCGTATCGCTCGGTTACTGACGGGCTCTCAAAGCATCTCGGTACAAAGGTAGATATCAGCCTGCAGTCGAAAGGCGGCAAGGTCAGCCTACGGTTTTATTCAGAAGAAGAACTGAAGCGCATTTACGAACAGATTACTGGCGTTGAGTTATTATAGCGACTTAAGGGGTTGTAGCTCGGCCTGAGCGAAGAGCAGGGCTTGGGTTAGTAGTAGAGGTGATATTAGTTTCGTAAGTTGGATGCTCGATCACGCCAAAGTGGCTTACTGGGAGTAGCCGAAGGTTTGCGGTACCAATGATATGATCCATCTGAATTGGCCCAATAGCGCGCGAGTCGTGGCTGGCATTTGGGTTGCGATTATCCCCGACTACGAACAGATAGCCAGGTTCAACAGTGCGATCAACATCTCCCTCAAGGCGAATATTACCAGTGTATGGCTCGTTTAGGATAAAACCGTTGGGGTGCTCGGCGTTATAAATTCGTATATAGCCGTCCTTGACTACCACTCGCTCGCCAGGTAGCGCTATGGCGCGTTTGATGAAGAATATTTCGCTGGCATAGCCTTGAGGGTTAAAAATCACCACGTCACCACGTTTAATACTAATATTTTGTGCTTGACCGGTGAGTTTCTTAAAACTTGTTTCCCACTTGGATACGATCAAATAGTCACCATTGCTAAAGGTCGGTTCCATTGATTGACCATCGACATACCAGGCTTGGAAGACGAAGTTATGCACGAATAGTACTAATAAACCAGGGATGACGATCCATGAAATGATAAAGCCGAGCGCTCGGCGCCAGGCTGGTGGGCCGTCGCCCTCTCTTTCGTCGTCATTATTTTGGGAGTCGGGACTTGGAGCGCTATCGATTGGTTGAGGTGGTTGTGTAGCCGGTGACGGCTGTGGCCCTAGTGGTTGGCTAGGTGGTATTGATAGAGGAGCAACAGGCTGGGGTTGTGCTACTTGCTGAGGTATGACCGGTACGCCAGGCTGCATTGTTCCAGAGGTGGGTTGTCCTGTCGGTTGCGCTGGCGTGGCGGCTGGTTGCTTAGGATATTGTGGGTCGTTTGGTTGCATGCGTATGATGTCCAGTATACCTGGTTTTGCATGAACTGGCGACATAGCGGTTGCGGCTATCTTCAGGTATACTGCGCTTATGCTTGGCAACAAACAAAAGGCTTCAAATACACAACCAACAGCAATAACGGTTGGGCAGACGGCAAAATCATTCCACAAGCAGCATATTTGGAGACGAGTAGCTCGGCGAGTAATTGCAGTGTGTTTGCTCGCAATATTGATTACTGCATCTGTACTGGCCTATAAAGCGTG